>NZ_JBFAJA010000017.1:0-96177 GCF_040654975.1 Dactylosporangium sp. NPDC050588
AGCCGAGCCCGACAGCCCCGCCGCGGCTGAGGCGGCGGCCGAACCGGACAGCCCCGCCGCGGCTGAGGCGGCGGCCGAACCGGACAGCCCCGCCGCGGCTGAGGCGGCGGCCGAACCGGACAGCGCCGCAGCGGCCCGGTCCAGGGCAGCGGTCGCATGCGGCGGTCCCGAAGCGCGGTCGTTGGCAGGCTCCGCAAACGGCGCCGAGCCAGTCAGCGCCGTCGCGGTCCGGTCCAGAGCGGCGATCGCATGGCTCTCCGCCGAGATGCGGTCGTTGCCAGGCATCGCAGCCGAGGTGACGGCCGAGCCGGACAGCACCGCAGCGGTATGCACAGCGGCCGAGCCGGTCGGCGCCCCCGCCGGGTGGGCAGCCGACGAGCCGGACAGCACCGCAGCGGCATGCACAGCGGCCGAGTCGGTCGGCATCGGCGCGGCGCGGTGCGGGGCGGCCATCGCATGACGCGCTGCTGCGGCGCGGTCGTTGCCAGGACCCGAAGTAGCCGGGCGGGGCAGGCGGGAGCGGGCGGCCAGCCACGTCGTAGCGGACAGCGTGACGGTGACGGGACGGCCGGTGCAGCCGGGCAGCATCCCCCACGGGACGGTCACCAGGGCGCCGGTTGGCACGACCACGAGGGCGCGGTCGGCGATGCGGTCGAGGACGGGGGTGAGCAGGATGCCGGCCAGGGTGGCGGCGTCGCCGGCGGTGGCGGTCGCCAGGGCGGCGGCCATCCTCGGGGGCAGGGAGCGGCCCGCGGCGGCGTCGAGGTCGGCGCGCAGGCGCAGCAGTGATTCAGCGGCCGCGGCGTAGGAGCCGAGCGGGACGACGCTCGCATGACCGTCCACAATGGTCAGTGCTAGCAGGCGTGGGCCGTCGCGGAGGTACGTGACCATCGCGGTGGTGCCCAGGGCGGCGCGGACGGCGGTGAACGACGCGGGCCGGGTCGCCGTGCCGGGGCCGGAGACGGTCCAGGACTGCTCGCGGATCGTGCGCAGCAGGGCCGTCTCCCGGTGCCGCAGGTCGGACAGTGTGCGGCCGGGACGGTCCCGGGTGGCGGGGCGGACACTGCCGTCCAGCTCCGCCTGGCGGAGGATGGCGCGGACCTGGCGCAGCTCCTCCAGGGCGGCGGCCGCGGCCGGGTCGGTGGGTGGGCGGACCGGCGGCAGGAGCATCGCCTGGGCGCGGGCGAGCTCGGACCAACGGTAGATGTCGCGTGGCGTGCCGTCGCGGACCGCCGCCGCCAGGCCCGCGGCGGCCAGGTCGCGGCCGTGTGCGGAGGCGCCCGTCTGCAGGTCGAGGCAGCCGAACCGGGCGCGGTGCCGCTGCAGCTCCCGGAGTCCGGCTTCCCGGTGCCGGGCGGCGGCGGTCGCGTCGAGCAGCTCGCTGCGGGTGAGGTGCCACAGCAGCCGCGTGTCGAGGCGGCTGGATCGTGGCGGCGGCGGTGGGAGGGTCCCTGATGACCTGGCCGCGACGAGGCGGGCGACGGTCGCGTCCTCCCGCAGGCCCAGGTCGTCCAATGTGGACGCGAGCGCCGCCGCGCGGTCGGCGAGGGCGGGGCGGCCCGCGGCCTGCTCGGCGCGCAGGACCAGCAGCAGCGACAGCGCGGCCCAGCGGTGGTTGTCGCGGCGCAGGAAGGCGGCCCTCGCAACGGTCGCCAGGTCGCGGGCGGCGGCCGCGTCGCCGCGCAGGAGAGCGGCCTCGGCGCGGGCGAGCTGCGCCTCCGCGTAGTCCTGGCCGGTCCGCCGCCGCCGGAACTGCGCGACGGCCCAGACCAGCTCCTGCTCGGCGTCGCGGAAGAGCCCGGCCGCCGTGAGCGCCCGTGCCCTGTCCAGTGCGAGGATCGGCAGCATGCCGGGTTTGCTCAGCTGGTACCGCGGAGCCACCTCCCGGTAGACGGCGAGCGCGGCGGGGATGTTGCCGTTGAGGTGGTCGAGGTAGCCGAGGCTGTGCCTGGCCATCGGGATGATGCGGTCGAAGCCGGCCCGCTCGGCGACGCGGACGGCGCGCTGGAAGTCGTTGCGGGCCGCCCGCATCCGGGCCAGTCCCATGTGGACGTTGCCGCGGTTGTACAGGGCGCGGGCGAGCGCCTCCGGTTCGCCGCCGGACCGCAGGGCGGCGACGGCCGCATCGAACTGCCGCAGCGCCTCCTCGTCGCGGCCGAGGCGGCTGAGGACGACGCCGCGCTGGCCGTACACGGCGCCCCGGCCGTCCGGTGGCAGCAGCGCCTCCGCCTCGTCGAGCAGGCGCAGGCCGGCGTCGACGCGGCCCTGGTCGACCTCCGCGTAGCCGAGCGTCGCCAGCAGCCGCGCCCGGACGGTCGCGGCGCCGGCCTGGTCAGCCGCGGGGAGCCGGTCGAGCAGGCGCAGGCCCTCCCGGAGCAGTTTGGAACCCTGGACGGGACGCATGTCGGCGGTGACCCGCTGTCCCCGGTCGTGCAGCGCCGCGGCCCGCTCGACGACGACGGCCGGCCCCCCACGGCCACGCGCCGCCGACAAACCAGCCGGACGCACAGCCGGCACAGCAGCCAACGAGGCAGCCGGCACAGCAGGCGGCAAGACAGGCGGCACAGCAGGCGGCAAGACAGGCGGCGCAGCAGCCGGCGAGGCAGGCGGCAAGACAGGCGACACAGCAGGCGCCGAGGCAGGCGGAACAGCAGGCGGCACAGCAGCCAGCGAAGCAGCGGCGGGCCGCGGCGCGTCGGCCGTGCTCACAGAGCCAGCGCGGGGGTCACGACGGTCGGGCCGGACGGCGGTTGGACGACCAGCTGCGCCAGGCCGCGCGGGACGTTGTCGAAGACGAACCGGCCGTCGGCCCCCGCGTGAACGGCGCTGTCGGGGCGGGCGGCGACCCGCAGCTCGACCCGCAGCGGGCCGGGCGGGGCCAGCCAGCCGTCGAGGCGGACCCGGCCGTCGGCCCGCTCGACAACGGAGATCATCACGGTGAGGCTGGCGGAGTCGAACGTTATGGTGCGGCTGTGCTCGCTGGCCCGGGCGCCGGATCCGGTCAGGACCTCGCGCTCCAGCCAGGCCATCTCCGTGTCGACGGCGTCGACCTCGAGGGCGAACATGACCCGGTCGTCGAGCCCGGCCGGCGGCGGGTCGGTGCGGTCGAGGGCGCCGGCGAGCAGGCGCAGGAGAGTCAGTTCGTCCATGTCGGGTCCCAGGCGGCGTCGGCGAGGAGGAGGTCGCGCAGCTTGTTCAGGCAGCGGCCGCGGGTCGGGCCGATCGAGCCGCGCGGCATCAGCAGCGCCTCGCCGACCTCGGTGTAGTCGGGGCGGTGGACGGTGGCGACGATGCGCAGCAGCCGCCGGCAGCGCTCCGGCAGCTCCGCGAAGTGCCGCAGCAGGACCCGGTCCCGCTGGTCCGTGAGCACCTGGTCGACCGGCCCGGGTGCCGGGTCCTCCAGCTCGACGAGCGCGTCGGGGTCGCCGGCGGGCCTGCCGTGCAGGCGCTGGCGGGCCCGCCACGCGCCGTGCCGGGTCGTCGAGACGAGCCAGCCGGTCAGCGACTGCGGTGAGCGGATGCCGTCCAGGTGCCGCAGCAACGCCAGCCACGTCGCCTGCACCACGTCCTCGGCCTCGTCGGGCGGCAGGCCGGCGGCCCTCGCCACGTGCCACAGCGTCGGGTTCAGCTCGACGACGACCTCCCTGAGGGCCTCCCGGTCGCCGCCGCGGGCGCGTTCCAGGCAGCCGGCGAGTCGCGTGTACCGGTCGGCCTGCGCCTCCTCCACGTGGGTGTTCATAAGGCGGCCAGCTCGCCGGCGTGCAGCGCGCAGGCGAAGGATGTGCCGCTCCACCGGGCCCAGCCGCGGAACGCGTCGGGGTCGACGCCGACGCCCGCCGAGCCGCGGACCGGCGGCTGCTCGTCGCCGTCCCACACGGGCATCAGGCTGATCAGCGCCGATCCCGGCCGGCGGACCTGCACCCAGTCGCCGTGGTTGCTGTAGTACGCGTCGCTGCCGTCCGGGTTGAGCGCGCCGACGGTGACCACCGGGACGTCCGGCGTGCCGGCGACCGAGAGCGCCGTGAACGCGCCCGGGAAGGTCGGCACCGGCGAGCCGTCGTTGCCCGCGGGCACCACGACCTGCACGCCCGCCCCGCCGAGCGCGCCGAGCACCGCCCGCAGCCAGCCGAGCACGAGCGCGTCGTCGGGCAGGTTGGCGGTGACGGTGATGGGGCAGCACACGACGTCGACGAACGTGGGGTCGGCGGTCCGCTGCTCGTGCAGCCAGCCGAACGCGTTGATGAGCTGGTCGATGTGGGTCGTGCCGTCGTCGTCGACCACGGGGACGGACAGGATCCGCGCGTCCGGGGCGACCTGGCGGATCAGCCCGGCGGAGAACGTGCCGTGCCCGAAGCACTTCGGCATGCTGCGGAAGGACGCGGTCTCCGGCGGCCGGAGCCGGGCCGGGCCGCGCCGCCATCCGTACTGGCCGGCGTCGGCCCAGACACCGTCCGGGTCCGGGTCCGGGTCGCCGAGCCACGGTGCCGGCCGGCCGGGCGCGTGCGGGTCCAGCGCCGTGTCCAGCAGTGCGACCACGGGACGCCGGCCGCCCGGCAGCGCCGACAGCGGGCGGCGGGCCGGCGGCGGCAGGGACGCGGTGACCGGGATCCGGCCCAGCGGCCCGCCGACGAGCGCGGCCAGCTCGGGCAGCGGCCCCGTCTGCCGGACCGCGCCGGGCTTCGGCCCCGGGTTGTCGAACCCGAACGACCCCACGGCCAGGACCGGACCGGGCCACGGCGATGGCCCGGTCCGGAGCTTCAGCAGCGCCAGTACGTCACTGACGGACAGCACGGGCTCGTCCGGCAGCGACAGCTCGGGCCGCCGGACCACCAGCGCCGTCACGACGGGGCGCGTGGCCGGTCCGTCCTCCGGCTCCACCCGCCACCCGGAGCCGAGGTCGGCGAGGCGCGCGTTGCACCAGGCGACCGTCTCGGCGACGTCCGCGCCGGACGCGACGAGCAGCGGCGGGTCGCTGTGGTGCGGCTCGGGCAGCCCCGCCAGCCGGTACCAGTGCCCGGCGCCTTCAAGGTTGAACGGCATCGCGACCTCCGTGACTCGTCCTTCCGACGACAAGAGACCGCGGGGTGCCGCTCAGATACATGCGACCCTCATCCGGGCTACAACCGGAACTGGCCGACCAGCCGGCGCAGGTCCTGGGACATCTGGGCCAGGCCGGCGGCGGCGCTCTGGGCCTCGGCGACGCCGCGGGTGGTGGTGGCCGCGGCGGTGGCGACGCCGGAGATGCTGCCCGCGATCCTGTCCGCGCCGGTGGCCGCCTCCGCGACCGAGCGGCTCATCTCCGCGGTCGTCGCCGACTGCTCCTCGACGGCGGAGGCGATCGTCGCCTGGTACTGGTTGATCTCCTCGACGACGTCGCCCATCCTGCGGATCGCGTCGGCCGCGGCGGCCGTGTCGGCCTGGATGGCGGTGACGCGCTGGTGGATGTCCCCGGTCGCCTTCGCGGTCTCCTGCGCGAGCTCCTTGACCTCGTTGGCGACGACGGCGAAGCCCTTGCCCGACTCGCCGGCCCGGGCGGCCTCGATGGTCGCGTTGAGCGCGAGCAGGTTCGTCTGCTCGGCGATCGACGTGATCAGCTTCAGCACCGAGCCGATCTCGTCGGACGAGGCGGCGAGCTGGTCGACCTTGTCGTTCGCGGCGGCGGCCTCGCGGACGGCGCCGCTGGCGACCCCGGCGGCGTTCGCGGCGTTGCGGGCGATCTCCTGGATCGAGACGCCCATCTCCTCCGCGCCGGCGGCGATCGCGTTGACGTGCCGCGACACCTCGCCCGAGGCGTCCGAGGCGCCGTGCATCTCCCGGCTGGACGTCTCGGCCGCGCCCGAGATGCCGTCGCTGACCTGCGACAGGCTCTGCGACGCCGCGGCGAGGGTGTCGGAGCTGGTGCTGACCTCCCGGATCGACCGGCTGATGCTGTCCAGCGCGGCGTCCAGGTGCGCGGCCATCTGCCCGATCTCGTCCCGGCCCTTGATCTGGGCCCGGTGGGTGAGGTCGCCCTTGGCGAGCGCCTCGAGCACCGCTCTGACCCGGCGGACCGGCCCGCCGATGGCCCGGATCACCGGCACCGACAGCAGCAGCAGGAACACCACCCCGATCAGGATCACGCCGACCGTCGCCCACCGGGCCGTGGTCTGCGCCGCGACCATCGTGTCGCGCTCCTCCTTCACGTGCGCGTCGATGCTGTCCTGCAGGGCGCCGAGCTTGTCGTCGACCGCGTGGTTGCGCTCGGCGATCTCCGGTTCCCGCGCCTGCACCGAGGACTGGTCCTTCTGGGCGTCCCGGACGAACGTGTTGATGAAGTCGTTGAACTGGATGGCGTCGGCCTTGATGTCGTCGACGGCCGCCCGTACCTCGGCCGGCAACGACAACGTGTCCAGCTCGGCGAGGGTGTCGGTGACCGTGGCCATGTCGCCGGGCAGGTCCGCGATGATCGGTGCGATGTCCTTCTCCGCGAGCGCCCGGTACGCGTCGACCTTGAGCTCCGCCTCGCGCGTGTCCAGGTGGTGCATGAGCCCGCTGGCCTCCTGCAGGTCCCGGACGATCTCGGCCTGCTCGGCGAGCGTCACCTGCGCGACGATCCCGACGCCGCCGGTCGTCGCCGAGATGACGACGCCGGCGGCGCACAGCACCCCGATCTTCTGCACGATGCCGAGGTCGGCGAACATGCCCATCTGGTCCCCCATTACACCGTCGCCACGGGCGCACCACCCGATCCACCCGATACATCGGCGTTGCGAGCCGGTTGCTGAGTAAGATTCGCCCGGTCGCGCGACGGCCGCGGATCGGGGGCGATGGTGGACGACGAGATCGTGGCGGCCTGGCGGCGGGTGTTGCCGGCGGCGCTGGAGCTGCTGCCCGGACCGGCGGACGGCGCGGCGGTCGAGGCGGCGTCACAGAAGCGCTGCCGGAGGACTTCAAGGCGATCCTGCTCGTCCACAATGGAACGACCTGGGGAATGCCCAGTCCGGTGCCACTGCGCCAGCTGTGCCGCACGGACGACCTCGCCGGGCAGACCCGCGCGGGAGCCGTACGCGTGACGGGGAGCGGCGAGACCTTCTGCGTCGACGCGTCGGGCCAGGTGCACGGGGTGTTCCCGCCGGGCGCGCACGTGTTCCCCGTCGGCGCGGCCGAGGTCGTGGCGCTCGACGCCGCCGTGCGGGAGGCGCTGGCGCAGCGATGGGCCGTCACCGGCGGGTCGGTCGAGCCGGGCCCGTCCCGGGTCGAGGTCCTGAACCGCTTCGTCCGCGAGCGGCTGCCGGGCCTCATGGCGGCGCTGACGGAGCAAGGGTCCGTCGTGGCCGCGACGCTCGCGCGGGCGGTGGCACGGGTCGAGGCGTTGGAGCAGCTCGGGGCGCCCGAAGGGGTCGTCGCGGCGGCGCGCGCGTTCGCGCTGGAGGTCGCCGCCGAAGGCTGGCGCCCGGTCGTCGACCTGGACCTGCTGGTGCCCGACCCGGCCGAGGCGGCCGCCGCCATGGACGACGACGCGACCCTGGCGGTCGCCGACCTGTCGCCGATCGTCCTGCTGGCGGCGCTGTGCGCGGTCGGCCCCGCCCAGTCGGTACCGGCGCAGGATCCGGCGCTGCGATGGCACCGGCTCGGCGGCGAGGCCCCCGACATCCCCCACGAAAGGGCCGTGGGACTGGCGGTGTACGACGAGCGCGTCGAGCGGCTCGACTACGCGCTGACCCCCGACGGCGGGGCGCTGCTGGCGGTCACGTTGCCGACAGAGTGAGCGCGGACGCGGGCCCGGGCCGGTGAGATGATCACGTGACAGTCTTCGCCATCGCCCAGATCTCCGTCCACGACCGGCCGCGGTACGAGCGGTACGTCGCCCGGTTCATGCCCGTCCTCAAGCAGTACGGCGGCCGGCTCCTCGCCGCCGACGAGCGGGCGACCGTCGTCGAGGGCGCGTGGCCGCACGACAAGCTGATCCTGATGGCGTTCGAGGACCGGGCCGCGTTCGAGCGGTGGGCGGGCTCGCCGGAGTACCAGGAGATCTCCAAGGACCGGGTCGCCGCCACCGAGGGCGTGGTGCTCCTGGTCGACGGCGTGCCGGGCGCCTGAGCGCGGTACGCGCGAATCTGAGGAAGTCTCATTCGCGGCGGGTGTCTCGTCCCTAACGTAGAAGCGTGGCTCTGCGTAATCTGAGTGTGAACGTCAGGATCGTCGCGGCTGTACTGGTCGCGGTGCTGGTGGCGCTGGTCAACGGGGTGCTGGCGGTGTCGGCCCTCGGCGGCGCGAGCGACGCCGCGCAGCAGATCTACCGGGCGAACGTGGCGCATACGAGCGCGGTCGGCAAGATCCGGCTGGCGGCGGCGCAGACCCGGGTCGACCTGGCCAACCATGCGATCTCGTACGGGGACCCGACCAACCAGAAACAGTACGAGCAGGACTTCACCGACGACGTCGACAAGTTCGCCGCGGCGCTGACGGCGTACCGGGCCAGCAGGCCGGCGGGCGACGCGGCGACCATCGACGAGCTGAAGACGAACTGGGACAAGTTCGTCCAGATCGGCCAGACGGTCCAGCTGCCGAACGGCGTGAAGGGCGACATGGCGGCGTGGCTTGACGTGCGCAACACGCAGGTGGCGCCGGTGTTCGCGATCATCAACAAGGACCTGGACACGCTGGAGCGCGCGGAGGCGGGCGCGGCGGCGGCCTCCGCGAAGGCGGCCCGCGACTCCTACGAGTCGAACCGGACGATGGCGATCGTGCTGCTCAGCATCGGGATGGTCGGCGCGCTCGCGCTCGGGTTGTTCGTGGCGCGCGGGATCGTACGGTCGCTGCAGCGGGTGCAGGCGGTCTGTGAAGGGCTCGCCGAAGGGGACCTGACCCGCACGACGGGGCTGACGTCGCGGGACGAGCCGGGGCTGATGGGCCGGGCGCTGGACACCGCGACGGCACGACTGCGGCAGACGGTGTCGACGATCGACGGGTCCGCGGGCCGGCTCGCCGGGGCTTCGGAGCGGATGTCGGGCGTGGCGACGAGGATCGCCTCGTCGGCGGCGCAGACCTCGGCGCAGGCGCAGACGGTCGCCGCGGCCGCGGAGGAGGTGTCGCGCAGCGTCGACACCGTGTCGGCGGGCAGCGAGGAGATGGGCGCGTCGATCCGCGAGATCGCGCAGAACGCCAGCGAGGCCGCCCGCGTCGCCAACGAGGCCGTGCAGATCACCGAGCAGACGTCCGCGACGATGAGCCGGCTCGGCGACTCGTCCGCGGAGATCGGCAACGTCATCAAGGTCATCACGTCGATCGCCGAGCAGACGAACCTCCTGGCCCTCAACGCGACGATCGAGGCGGCCCGCGCGGGCGAGGCCGGCAAGGGCTTCGCGGTCGTCGCCTCGGAGGTCAAGGACCTGGCGCAGGAGACGGCCCGGGCCACGGAGGACATCTCGCGGCGCGTGCAGGCGATCCAGGACGACACCAGCGGGGCGGTCGCCGCGATCGAGCAGGTGTCGGCGGTCATCGCGCGGATCAGCGACTTCCAGACCACGATCGCGTCCGCCGTGGAGGAGCAGACCGCGACCACGTCGGAGATGAGCCGCAGCGTGACGGAGGCGGCCGCCGGCACCGGCGAGATCGCCCGGAACATCACGGGTGTCGCCGAGGCGGCCCGGCTGACCAGCACCGGCGTGACCGAGTCGGAGCAGGCGACCGTCGACCTGGCCCGCATGTCCGGCGAGCTGACGGACCTGGTCCACACGTTCCGCTATTGACGCCGGTCACCGGCCCGGGACGGGCGCGCGCTCGACCTCCCGGGCCATGGCGCGCAGCGCCCGGCGGAACCCGATCCTGCCGACCGCCGTCACGATGAACGGGAACCGCCTGGTCAGGGCGTGCGGCACCACCGTCACGTCCTCGTGCCAGACGACCAGGCTGCGGCCGCCGGGCAGCGGGATCACGTCGAAGGCCGCCGTGCCGTGGATCACCCGGCCGGACTTGTCGACGTCGCACCGGCCGGGCTCGTCGCCGGGCTCGTCACCGGCCGGCGGGCGCCACACCGCCACGGTCATCGGGTCGTCGAACCCGACCCGGCCGATGCCGGAGCGCGCGACGAACGTGGCGCCGATCCCGTCGGGGCGCGGCGTCACGACCCGCACCGACGTCAGCGGTGCCCAGTCGCCGTGCCTGGGCCAGTCGACGAGCGCCGCCCACACCCGCCCGGCGGGAGCGGCGACGTCGAGGGTGACGCTGAAGCGTGCCATGTCCCCATTGTCCGTCGCCGGATGCACCCACCGGCGTTCGCGGTGGCTACCGTCCGGCAATCCGCGCCGCCCACACTCGGACGCATGGTGGTGATCAGCAGCTGGAGCGTGCAGGACCCCCCGCAGTCCCGGGCCGAGGTGACGCGGGAGCTGGTCGCGGTGTGGTTCGTGCACGCGCGCCGCTCGCTCCGCCTGATCCTCAAGGGCTGCTGACGCTCCCCTTCGCCGCCGAGGGCGTCCCGGTGCCGCCGGGGTGGGTGTTGTACCGGTCGGCGCGGTCCTGCCCGGACAGGGCGCCGATCGCGGCCATGATCTCGTCGGTGGCGGCGCGGCGGGCGCGGGGGTCGCCGGGCAGCCCCGTGCACCGCAGCGGCTGGCCGAAGCGCACGGTGCCGGCTCGCCACCGACCTCGGCATGAGCAAGTCCGGCGTCCTCGGCCACTTCGGCGACAAGGGGTCCCTGCAGCTCGCCGTCGTCGAGTTGGCCGCCGACGAGTTCTGGCGCGACGTGTGGGAGCCCGTGGCCGCGACCCCGGCCGGGCTGCCGCGGCTACGCGCCGTCGCGGGGTCCTGGCTGCGCTACGTGACCGGCGACCGGCCGCCGGGCGGCTGCTTCTTCATGGCGGCCGGCCCGGAGTTCGACGACCGGCCGGGCCCGGTCCGCGACGCCATCGCCGGCGCCGCCGACCGCTGGCACCGCGAGCTGCTGCACCAGGCACGCCAGGCGGACGGCGAGGTGGCGCGGGATCCCGAGCAGGTGGTCTTCGAGCTGACCGGCATCATGCTGGCGCTGCACGCCGCGCACCGCCTGCGCCGCGACCCGTCCGCCCCGGCCCGCGCGGCGCGTGCGGTGGCGCGGCTGCTGGACCTGTAGGACTAGGCCAGCACGAGCAGGTCGAGCGCGTCGACGACCGGGCCGGGCTCGGTCTCCGCGAACCGCCGCAGGCGGGCCAGGCCCGCCGCGTAGGCCTCGTCGCTGATCAGCTTCAGCGGGGTGTGCGCGTCGCGGCGCAGGGCCTGTGCCGCCTCCCGCCACGACGGCGCGGTGGTCTGCGGGACCCGTTCGAGGGCGACGGTGCGGAAGCCGTCCCGGAACGCCGCCTCGACGTCCGCCACGCTCGGGTACGTGTCCAGCACCTCGGCGGCCTCCGGGAAGCACCGCACCAACGCGAGCCCGTCGTGCCGGCCGGCGAAGACGGAACGGATCAGCAGCGGCGCGCCCGGGCGCAGGACCCGCCGCAGCTCCCGCGCCGCGGCCGCCAGGTCGGGCACGTGATGGATCACCGTCGACAGCCAGACCGCGTCGACGGTCCCGTCCCCGACCGGCAGCTGGGCGGCGTGCCCGTCGACCACCGGCTGGTGCAGCGACCGGGCCCGCATCGCCGCCGACGGGTCCACCGCCAGCACCTCGACACCGGGGAACCACTGCGTGAACGCCCGCGCCCAGCTGCCGGTGCCGGATCCGAGGTCCAGCAGCCGCTGCCCGGGCCGCGGCGAGACGTGCCGCCCGACCGCCTCCCGCCACGCGTCCAGGCTCGCCTCGCTCAGGTGCCGGTTCGCCTCGAACGCCGCCGCTTCCCTGTCGTCGTACGCGATCCGCCCCATCCGCCGAGCCAACCGCCCACCGGCCCGGGATTCAAGGGAACGTGCATCGATTCACAGCACTGCGGCGATGCCGCGGTCGCGGTTGCTGTTAGCGTGCCTGGCATGCTGCCCCGGTTCCTGGTGTTCGACCTCTTCCACACGCTGGTCGACGGCGCCGACGGCGAGCGCGACCGGGTCGTCGGCGAGATGGCCGAGATGGTTGGGGTCGACCCGTCGGCGCTGCGGCAGGCGTACCGCGACACCTGGGACGAGCGGCTCACCCGCTGGAGCGTCGAGGAGACGATCCACATCCTGGCGGGCCGGCTCGGCGTCACCCCCGCCGAGGACGCCGTCGCCCGTGCCGCCGCGCACCGCCGGGCCCTCGCGCGGCGGGTCCTGGACGCCGCCGGCCCGGCGACCCTCGAGGCCCTGGACGCGCTGCGGGCCGGCGGCGCG
The DNA here is from genome assembly GCF_040654975.1 of Dactylosporangium sp. NPDC050588. Lineage (NCBI taxonomy): Bacteria > Bacillati > Actinomycetota > Actinomycetes > Micromonosporales > Micromonosporaceae > Dactylosporangium > Dactylosporangium sp. NPDC050588. The sequence goes on from NZ_JBFAJA010000017.1 coordinate 12,260, forward strand.
CGCCTGGCGCTGGTGAGCAACGCCACCTCGGAGGCCGCCGAGGCGTGGCCGGCGTGCGTGCTCGCGCCCCGCTTCGACGTCGCCGTCTTCTCCAGCGTCCTCGGCGTCGGCAAGCCCGACCCGCGCATCTACCTGGCCGCCGCCACCGCGCTCGGCGCCGATCCGGCCGACTGCGTGTACGTCGGCGACGGCGCGGACGGTGAGCTGGCCGGCGCCGCCGCGGTCGGCATGCGCGTGGTGCGCACCGTCGAGCACAAGGACACCGACCCCACCTGGCCCGGCCCGGTCATCAGGACCCTCCGCGACCTGGCGGACTGCCCCGTGTAGCGGGGCCGGCGCCCTACTCGAGGCCGGCGAGGTGGTGCTCGACGCTGGCGACCTTCTTGTCGAGGGCGCCGGTCACGCCCTCGCGCCAGTCGACCTTGATGACGGTGGAGGTGCGGGGGGACTTGGCGTGGACCGCCTCGACCGCGGCCTTGACGACGGCCATCACCTCGTCCCAGGTCTCGCCCTCGACGGCGGTGAACATGGCGTCGGTCCGGTTGGGCAGGCCCGATGCCCGCACGACCCGGACGGCCTCCGCGACGAGGGCACCGACCTCCTCACCCGAGCCGAGCGGGGTGACACTGAACGCGACGAGCACCGACATGCGGCCACCCTACCCAGCCGCGGTCAACACATTCGCAGGAAGCGGTCCAGGACGCGGGTGCCGAAGAGGAGCCCGTCGACCGGGACACGCTCGTCGATGCCGTGGAAGAGGGCGGTGAAGTCGAGGTCCGGCGGCAGGCGGAGCGGGGCGAAGCCGAGGTTGCGGATGCCGAGGCGCTGGAAGGACTTCGCGTCGGTGCCGGCCGACAGCATGTACGGCAGCAGGCGCGCGTCAGGATCCTCGGCCACCAGCGCGGCGGTCATCGCGTCGACCAGCGTGCCGTCGAACGTGGTCTGCACGGGTGGCATGCTCTTCCACTCGCGGCTGACACCGGGGCCGACGACGGCGTCGACCTCGCTCAGGAACGCCTCCTCGCGGCCCGGCAGCATCCGGCAGTCGAAGATGGCGGACGCGGTCGACGGGACCACGTTGTCCTTGTAGCCGGCGGTGAACATGGTCACGTTCGCGGTGTCCCGCAGCGACGCGCCGATCATGCGGGCGACGGACCCGAGCCGGCCGAGCACCGCCGCCGGGTCATCCTCGGAGAAGGGGACGCCGGTCAGCTCGCTCACCCCGGCGAGGAAGTCGCGCACCGGCGGGGTCAGCACCAGCGGGAACTCGTGCGCGTCGAGCCGGGCGACCGCGGCGGCGAGCCGGGAGACGGCGTTGTCGGTGTGCAGCAGCGAGCCGTGCCCGGGGGTGCCTCGGGTGGAGAGCCTGAGCCAGCCGACGCCCTTCTCCGCGGTTTCGACGAGGTACGCGCGGACCCCGTCGGCCACGGTGAGGGAGAAGCCGCCGACCTCGCTGACCGCCTCCGTCACCCCGTCGAACAGGTCGGGGCGGTGGGTGACGAGCCAGCCGGCGCCGTGCACCCCGCCGGCCTCCTCGTCGGCGAGGTACGCGAAGACGATGTCCCGCGGCGGGACCACCCCGTCGCGGCGGAACCGGCGGGCGACGGCGAGGCTCATCGCCGCCAGGTGCTTCATGTCGACGGCGCCGCGGCCCCACACGTACCCGCCGGACACCTCGCCGGAGAACGGGTGCACCGACCACTCGGAGGCGTCCGCCGGCACCACGTCGAGGTGGCTGTGCACCATGAGCGCGCCACGGGACGGGTCGCCGCCGGGCAGGCGGGCGAAGACGTTGCCGCGGCCCGGCGCGCCCGACTCGACGTACGTCGTCTCGTAGCCCACGTCCTCGAGCCGCTCCGCCACGTACTCGGCGGCGAGCCGCTCACCGCCGGTGCCGTCCGGCGACCCGGTGTTGGTGGTGTCGAACCGGATCAGCTCACTCGCCAGGGCAACAACCTCGTCCACCCGCAGGACGGTAGCGCTTCGGCAGCCCGGCGGACGACCTGAGGGTTTCCCGCGAACACGACCCGCCGGTCGGACGCAGGTCGGTCAGACCGTGTCGGGTGAGCGGGCGGAACGCGACTCCCGCCGGTGACAGGACCGCTCCGGGGCGGTGATCGTGGACTCGACCGCCGAAGCGATTGGAGCGCGCACCTTGGTGACTCGCAGACGAACCATGCTGGCCCTGACGGCCGGCGCGCTGGCCCTGCCGGTCGCGCTGACGGCCGGCGCCGCCGCGACGCCGGCCGCCGCGTCCGGGGGCTGGTCCAGCTCCTGGGCCTCGACGGCCGACACCAGCGCCCCGGCGACCACCCTCGCCCAGGTGCGCACCATCATCGGCGCCGACACCGGCGCGGCCGCGGCGCTGACCGGCAAGGGCGTCGGCGTCGCGCTCATCGACACCGGCGTCGCGCCCGTGCCGGGCCTGCCGGCGGCGCAGGTCGTCAACGGCCCCGACCTGTCGTTCGAGTCGCAGGCGGCGAACCTGCGCTACCTCGACACCTACGGGCACGGCACCCACATGGCCGGCATCATCGTCGGCGACGACACCGCGTCGGGGACGAAGGGCCTCGCGCCGCAGGCGAAGCTCACCTCGATCAAGATCGGCACGGCCCGGGGCGCGGTCGACGTGACCCAGATGATCGCCGCCGTCGACTGGGTCGTGAAGCACCGCAACGACGACCCGGCCAATCCGATCCGCGTCATCAACCTGTCCTACGGCTCCGGCGGCAACCCGCCGAACTGGACCGACCCGCTGCAGTTCGCGGTGGAGAAGGCGTGGCAGGCGGGCATCGTGGTCGTCGCCGCCGCCGGCAACAACGGCAACGGCACCACCAAGCTCACCAACCCCGCCATGGACGAGTGGGTCCTCGCCGTCGGGGCGACCACGACGAACGGTACCGACGCGACCAAGGACGACACGCTCGCCACGTTCACGAACCTGTCCACCGGCGGCAACCAGGTCGACCTGCTGGCGCCGGGCACCTCGATCGCGTCGCTGCGCGACCCCGGCTCCAACATCGACAACACCTACCCGTCCGCGCGCGTCGGCACCACCCTGTTCAAGGGCAGCGGCACCTCGCAGGCGACCGCGGTCGTCTCCGCGGCGGCGGCCCTCGTGCTGCAGTCCAAGCCGTCCGCCACCCCCGACCAGGTGAAGGAGTGGCTGATCAAGGGCGGCACCTTCCTGCCGACCGGCAAGGCCGGCACCATGGGCCTGCTGGAGCTCAACGTCAACGGCGCGCTCGCCCGCACCGGCACCGCCGTCGCGAAGCCGACGTGGAACACGTCCAGCGGCAACGGCACGTTCGAGCTGTCCCGCGGCACCAGCCACGTCGTCCTCGACAACACCCCGCTGTCCGGCGAACGCTCCGTCTGGGGCGCCCTGGCCGCACCGCAGTGGGCCGCGAAGGCCGCCACCCAGTCCTCCTGGTCCGGCGGCACGTGGATGGGCTTCAAGATCGCCGGCGACGGCTGGACCGGCACGTCGTGGGCGTCGAAGACGTGGGCCCCGGCGACCTGGGCCGTGACCCCGTGGGCGACCGGCGCGACGTGGACCGATCCCGCGTGGACCGGCCGCACGTGGTCGGGCCGCACCTGGTCCGCGGGCACCTGGTCGGGTCGCACCTGGTCCAGCGACGACTGGTCGGCGACCAGCTGGTCCTAGCCTGGTGTGATCCAGGTCACCATCGCGGAGCCAACCTCCAGTGGCGTGGTGCGTCTATCGCTGCGAAAGCCGTACCTCGTCCACTGGAGTTCCGCGATGCGTCTGAAGGTTCGTTCCGCTGTCTACGTCGTGTGCGCGGCCGCCGTCGCCACGATCGGCGCCGTGTCCGCCGTCGCGTTCGCCGATGACGGCCCGCCACCGGTGACGCCGTCGCCGGTCCCGTCTTCCGTGGCGCCTTCGGCCGTGCCGTCGCCCGTACCGCAGTCATCGTGGTCGGTCGCGCCGTCACCCGTACCGCGGTCATCGTCGTCGGTCGCGCCGTCGCCCGTACCGCAGTCATCGTGGTCGGTCGTGCCGTCGACCGTACCGCGGCCGTCATCCTCGGTCGTGCCGTCGCCCGTACCGTCGCCCGTGCCGCGGTCGTCGTCGGTCGTGCCGTCGCCGGTGCCGCTCCGGTGACCCCGGCCCGCCCCCGCGGTATCGTCGCGTGCCCGTCCCCTGACCTGCGAGCACCATGACGCTCACGTTCCGCCTGCCCTGGCCGCTGCTGCGCGTGCTGCGCTCGATGCTGTCCGGCACGGCCACCTCCCGGGGCACCCCGCACCGGGACGGCCCGCCGGCGATCAACGAGCTGTACCACGCGCGGCGGCTCAGCCTGGTGCGGCTGGCCGTCCTGATGGTCGACGACCTGCCCACCGCCGAGGACGTCGTGCAGGACGTGTTCGCCGCGCTGTACCAGCGGCACGGGGCGGACCTGCGCGCGATCGCCGACCCGCACGCGTACCTCACCGCGGGGGTGATGAACGCGTCACGGTCGGTCCTGCGCCGGCGCCGCAGCGCCCGTGCCTACGTGCCTCCACCGGCGTCACCAGCGCCGGCCGCCGAGGACGAGGCCCTGCTGCCGGAGGAGGACCAGGAGGTGCTCGCCGCCCTGGCGCGACTGACCGTCCGGCAACGCCAGGTGGTGGTCCTGCGGTACTGGTCGGAGCTGTCCGAGCGGGAGATCGCCGAGGCCCTGCACGTGTCCCGCGGCACCGTGAAGTCGACCGCGAACCGTGCCTTGACGATCCTGCGCGACGCCCTGTCGGAGGCCCGACCATGAACGCCGACCTCGAACAGCGCCTGCGCTCCGCACTCGCCGCGCAGGCGACCCGGGTCACCCCGGACCGGCTGCGACCGGCACTCCCCCCGACCGCACTGCCGGCGCGCAGCCCGGCGCCCATGCTCCTGCGACGCGCGGCCTGGGCCGCCGCAGCGCTGCTGCTGGTGGCCGTCGCGGTCATCACGCTGCGCCCGACCGGCCCGGCACCGCAGCACCCGACCGTGGTGCCGCCATCGCCGTCCGGTTCGTCCAACCCGCCGTCGCCTTTACCGTCGCCGTCGACGTCGACCCCGCCGTCGCCGACGCCTTCACGATCGCTTTCGCTGCCGCAGTCGTCTTCACTTTCACTGTCACTTTCGCCGAGCCCCGCCGCGCTGTCCGGGGACAGCGTCGCACCGTCCAAGGGTCACGTGGTCGCGTCGCCGGACACCCGTTCGTCAGCGCCGTAGCGGGCCGGATCAGTCGCGTCGGATGGTGGTGTACTGGCTGAGCACGGTCGCTCCCGCGCACACCCAGAACACCACCTCCCACCGCTGGAACAGCGCCACCATCGCCGCCACGAACAGCAGCCCCGGCGCCAGCTCTCCCGCGCGACCACCCCACCGTCCCATCCCGCTGAATCCTACCGACATGGTAGGCGTTACGTCTATGGCTGCGCTGTTCCGCCGGTGTACTCGCGGACGCGCTCCTCGCAGTCGTCGAGGGCCTCGTCGAGGAACTCCGCCGCGCCGGCCCCGGCGGCGCCAATGAGCCCGGCCAGGTAGTCGCCGCGCGCGTACGAGTGGGTCGTCTCCTCCCACAGGAACCGCAACGTCGGCACGGCCTCCGCGACCCCGAGCCGCCCGAGCCCGCGCGCGGACGTCTCGGCACCACACCACTCCCGCCGCCCGGCCATCGCGGCCAGATTTGCAGGGCTCGGGCTTCAGCGCGCTGTCGGGGTGCACACGCTGTCGCGGCGCGGGCCGATGCGGCCGACCGCGCTAACGGCGACGGAGCAGGTCACCCAGCCCGCCATCACCAGCCTCGCGCGGCGGCTGGCCGGTCAGGACAACCAGGACACGCTGGGAAGCGCCATGAACCTGCCGACCTACGCCGCACCTTCCGCGGGCAGCCTCGGCAGCGGCCAGTCGCCCGGGGTGAAGTCACACCAGGTGCCGTCGAACGGAAAGCTCCCCGCCTCGACCGCCGCGGCGACCCGGTCGCCCTCCGCGCGGATCGCCGCGGCCTGGTCGGCGCTCCAGAAGCCGGGCCGGCCGATGCAGTCGGTGAACTCGTCCTCGTCCTTCCACCGCCAGCGCCGGTCCGGGGCGACGTCGATGTCGAGGTGGTGGTCGACGACGTCGATCCCGCCGTCGCGGCGGACCGCCGGGGACTCCAGGTTGACGTACCAGCCGGCGAACTCACCGCCGGCGAAGAACCACCACACCGAGTGCGCGGCGCCGGGCGGGTGCAGCAACAGGACGTCGTAGCCGCGCCACGTCCGGGTCGCGAGCGGCGCCGCGCCGCAGGCCTCCACGGTCGGTGCGGCCCGCAGCGGCCGCCCGTCCGCGTCGACCCGGCACGCGAACTCGGCGCCCACGGGTAGCCACAGCAGCAGGCCACGGTCGTCGGCGGCGACGAGCCTGGTCGCCTTCGCCCACACCAGGTGAGGTCCGCGGAAGTACCGTCGGACGAAGTCAGCCATCGGCCGATCCTAGAATGTCTGGTATGGCACGGGTACTGGTGACAGGGTCGACGGACGGGATCGGGCTGGAGACGGCGGAGCAGCTGCTGCGGCTCGGGCATGACGTGGTGCTGCACGCGCGCAGCGCGGAGCGGGCCGCGGCGGCCGGGCTGCCGGGTGTGCCGGTGGTCGTCGGGGACCTCGCGTCGCTGGCGGAGACGAAGGCGCTCGGGCGGGACGCCGGGCAGTTCGACGTGGTCGTGCACAACGCGGGCATCGGCGGGCAGGACGAGCGGCGCACCACCGGCGACGGGCTGGAGCGGACGTTCCAGGTGAACGTGCTCGCGCCGTACGTGCTGACCGCGCTCATGCCCAAACCGGCGCGGCTGGTCTACCTCACCTCGGGCCTGGAGTCGGTCGGGGTCGCCGACCTCGACGACCTGCAGTACGAGCGCAAGCCCTGGCACGGCATGCAGGCATACAGCGACTCGAAGCTGCACGACGTGGCGCTCGCGTTCGCCGTCGCGCGGCGGTGGCCGCAGGTGCGCAGCAACGCCGTCGACCCGGGCTGGATCCGCACGAAGCTCGGCGGCCCCAGTGCCACCGACGGCCTGCCGGAGGGCGCCGAGACCCAGGTCTGGCTGGCGACCTCCGACGACCCGGCGGCGACGGTCACCGCCCGCTACTTCAAGCGCCGCACCGACCTGAAGGCCAACCCCGCCGCGTATGACCGCTCCGTCCAGGACGGTCTCCTCGCCGCCTGCGCCTCGCTGTCGGGCGTCCAGCTCCCCGAGTGACCCGGAGAGTGACCCCGGATGACCGCGAAACCCGACCTCGACTCGCTGCCGAAGATCGGCGCGCCGGCAACCCGGGCGCTGCACGACGCCGGCTACACGTCGCTGCGTGACGTGGCCGGTGTCCCCCGTGTGCGGCTGGCCGGGTTGCACGGCGTCGGACCGAAGGCCCTGCGGCTCCTGCAGGAGGCCCTGCAGGAGCACGGGCTCAGCCTCGGCTGAGCGGCGTCACCAGGTGATGGTGGTGCCGTCGCGGTAGCCGACGCGGCGTGGGGCCACCTGGGACGGGCGCTCGACGAGGACGCAGACGTCGTCGCCGGGCCACCACCAGCCGGCGGCGCGGGCCAGGGCGGCCCACTCGTCGAGCTGCGCGTCGTCGTGCGGGCGGAACCTGGCGAGGCCCAGCTTGCGGATCGTGTCGTAGAAGCCGATCCAGGTCGCGTCCTGCTGGCCGTACCAGCAGACCGGCACCGTCCTGTGTGGACTCAGGGCGGACCGGACCGGCCAGGTGAGGCCGGCGGCGAGGGGCTCGTGCAGCGACCGTTGCAGGACCTCCAGCAGCGGGACCCCGGCCTGCAGGGCCTGTCGCGGCGGGAGGACCGGCCACGGCTTCTTCACCGCGGCGGCGAGCAGTTCGGTGTGCTCGACGGCGTCGTCGAGCGCGCCGCGCAGGCGGGCCAGGCCGGCGGCGATGTCGCCGGCCACCGGTGGTGTCCCTTGTGGACGCCGGTCGCGGACCCAGGACTGCAGGACCTCGTGCGTCGGCAGGCCGGCGAGCAGGGGCAGCGCCTGCCGTGGCGAGGCGACCCAGCGGAACACCGGCACGCGCCGGTGCTGCCGGCGGTAGAGGCCGGCGATGAGGTGTTCGGTCGTCGCCCGGTCGGCCGGGCCGGTGGACCTGCCCGCTTCGAGCCACTCGTCGCGGATCGGCTCCGCGCGATGCCACAGCTCGAGGACCCGGGTTTCACGGGCGGCGGACTGGCGGAGGGTGGGGGCAGCGGCGGCACGCCGCGCCGTGGCGGTCAACGCGCGAGGGCGGACGCGCCCTTCCGGTGAGTGCGGATCATGTCGACCATTCTGCAGGTGTACGGGCAGCGCCCGCAACCCCGTTCACAGCTTGATGAGTCCGGCACCGGTCGGGGTGAAGCCGCACGACTTCAGGTAGAAGCCGCTCAGGTGGTCCTCGAAGTCGACGTGGAGCCACTCGCAGCCGCCGGCGCGCGCACCCTCGACGGCCGCCGCGACGAGGCCCGTGCCGAGGCCGCGACGCCGGCCGGCGGACGAGACGACGGTGTCGAGCACGAACGCGTGGGACGCGCCGTCCCAGGCGACGTTGACGAACCCGACCAGCCGGCCTTCGGCGCGGGCGCAGACCCAGCCGAGGCTGTGCCGGTTGACCCGGGCCCACCACGCGCTGCCGGTCGGCGGATGCCCGAAACCTTCCGCGTGCAGTGCCTCGACCTCAGCGTCGGTGAACGCGCCGCGCCATGTGTACGTCACGGGCCGCACTCTACCCATATATGCTGCGTCAATGTCGTTCCGCCAGGGCACAGGACGGCTGTGTCTGGACTTCGTCCACACGCTGCGCGACCGTGGCAGCGGCACGCCGGTCGAGGACCTCCCCGACGGTCCGGCGCTCGCGGCGTGGGTCCGGCAGTTCGGCCCGGTCGCGCCGCCGGCCGGCAGCAGCGTGCCCGCGGCGATCGTCGCCGGCGCGTGGCGCCTCCGCGAGGCCGTCCACGCGCTGGTCGTGGCCGGCGCGACCGCGGCGCCCGCGCAGGTGCGCGACGCGGTCAACGACGCCGCGGCCCGGTCGGTGCCGGTGCCGTTCCTCGACGCCGGTGGCGCGCCGCGCTGGCAGGCCGCCGACCCGGTCACCGCGACCCTGGCGCTGGTCGCCCGCGACGCCCTGGACCTGGTCACGTCGCCCGCCGCCGCGCGGGTGCGGGCGTGCGTCGACCCGTCGTGCGCGGCGCTGTTCCTGGACGCGTCCCACACGGGCACCCGCCGCTGGTGCTCGGCCGACCCGTGCGGCAACCGCGCCCGCAAGCGCCTGGCCCGCGGCCCGTCGAGCCCGGCACCGGTCAACGGCACACCGCCGCACGCGACCGGTCTCGCTGCCCGAGCGGCACGAGCTGCACCAGCCACACGAGCTACATCACGGCGCGGCGGGTGAACTCCTGCACGGTGCCGTCGAAGAGCACGTCGGACACCTGGGTCAGCAGGACCCGGACGGTGCCGGTCGCCGGGCTGTTGCTCCACGACGTGCCGTAGCCGCCGTCCCAGCCGTACGTGCCGTCGGCGTGGACGGCCATGCCGAAGCCCCAGCCGTGCCCGCCGAGCAGCATCCCGCCGCCCTCGATCTGGGCCGGCGTCAGGCGGTTCACCGTCATCGCCCGCAGCCCCGGGCCGCCGCGCAGCAGGTGCCGGCCGAACGCCACCACGTCGTCCACAGTGGATGCCAGCCCGGCGGCGCCGTCGGGGAACGCCGGCTCGCGGGTCCATGCCTCCGCGGTCGCCACGTCCGTCTGCCGGACGCCCTGGAAGTACACCGCCGGCAGCTCGGCGGCCCGCTCCGGCGGCAGCGAGAAGCCGGTGGAGGTCATGCCGAGCGGTTCGAACAGCCGCTCCCGCAGCGCGTCGCCGAGCGGCATCCCGGCCGCCCGCGCGACCAGCACTCCCAGGATGTGGCCGCTGGAGTTGTACGCCCAGCGCTCCCCCGGCTGGAACAGCAGCGGCAGCGAGGCGAACCGGCGCATCCACTCGTCGACGTCGTGCGGGGTCCTCGGGTCGGGCCGGACGATCGCCAGGTCCAGCGCGTCGGCGGCCCGGACGGCCGGCACCGGCGGGTTGATCGGCGGGTCGGCAGCCGGGTCGAGCAGCAGCCCGTGCCCCATGCGGTAGGTGAGCACGTCCTCGACGGTGATCGCCCGCCGGGCCGGCACCGTGTCGTCGACGTCGCCGTCGGGGCGGCGCAGCACCCGCGGGCCGGCGAGCTCCGGCAGCAGCCGGTCGACGGGCTCGTCGAGGGCGAGCAGCCCGTCCTCGACCAGCGTCATCGCGGCCGCGGCGACCATCGGCTTCGTCACCGACGTCAGCCGGACCGGCGTGTCGCGGCGCATCGGCACCGCGTCGGGCCCGGTCGACGTCGAGCCGAGCACCTCGACCCGGACCGGCCCGTCGGCGCCGGCGACCGCGGCCACCAGGCCGGGCACCGCGCCACGGTCGACCAGTCCCGCCATGCTCCCGTGCAGCTCGTCCATGACCTCACCTTATGGTGTTCCCCGTGGAGACGTCCCTGACCGCAGCTGTCGACGCGTTGCGCCGGTCCGGCCTGGAGCCGGTGGTCCGCCAGGCGCCGCGCCAGTGGTCGGCGAGTCCGGTGGAGCCGGGCGCCTGGGTGCGGATGCCGGGCGAGGAGGCCTACGCGGTCGTGACCGTCGCCGACATCCGGCCCGGCGAGCGCGTCGGCGACTGGGAGCAGGTGGACGCCCTGCCGGACCCGGCGGCCGTGCTCGGGTTCACCGCCGCGTTCTACGAGCGCCGCCAGGGCGACGCGCAGCCGCTGGAGCACGGCGACCCGCTCGCGGTGCCGTCCGGCCAGTTCCACTCGGTGTTCCCCGAGGACGTCGTCGCCGCCGTCGAGGAGTGGGCGCAGTGGGAGGCGACCTGGGCCGTCGTCCCCGCCCTCGAGCCCGAGGGCCGCCGCCGGGCCCGGCTGCAGCGGCTGGCGACGTCGAAGCTCACCAGCGACCGGATCCCCGTCGACGTGGCGCTCGACCCCGCGCTGCTGTCGGTGCTGTCGGAGCGGCAGCTGGAGGACCTCGACGAGACCGTCGCCGGGCTGTTCCTGCCCGGGATCCGGTGGTGGTTCCCGCGCGACCGGACCGGTGGCCGGCTCGCCGGTCGCGTCCAGGTGCTGCTGCGGGAGATCGTGCCGCCGGCGAAACCGGCGGGTAAGGGCATCTGGCTCGCGGTCGGCGTCGTCCCCGGCGGTGGCCTGCGGGCGGGCCTCACGCGGGTGGCGGGCGCGGCGGCACCTCACCGCTGGGACCGGATGCCGCAGTACTGGCAGTCCCCCGCCACCGGCGTCGGCGAGCTGTGGGGCGACGCGGACGACGCCGGCGCGGTCGTCGACGCGCTGCTGGCCGGGCACGCCATGGACGCCCTGGACATGTGCGGCGTCACCACCGACCGGGCCACCGCGCGCGTGCTGCGGGGGCTGCCGGAGAGCTTCCGGCTGCGGGAGTGGACCGACAAGTGGACCACCAACGCGACCGCCCTCATGGCCAACGCGGCCCCCTGGCGCTGGGCGGGGTCGGTCGTCGACGGGCAGCGCCCGCGGCGCCTGGAGACGCTCGGCGGGTTCGGCGCCAGCCGCCGCCCGGGCCTGTTCCTGGGCTCGGCGGGCGGGGCCGCGCACCTGACGTTCGCGCAGAGCGGCAGCCCGCTCGTGGCGCCGCGGGTGGAGTGGGAGCGCGACCTGGACTTCGACCTGGTCAGGCTCGGCCTCGTCACCCCCGGCCAGATCCCGCTGCGACGCTAGCCGCCTTTTCGGGGCCTTTCCGGGACGTTGCGGGACTTTTCGGCGTCATTCCGGTGGCGGTACGCTGCGGGGCATGACGCTGCACGAGGTCGTGCCCGGGGTGCACGCGTGGGTCCAGCCTGACGGCACGTGGTGGCTCAACAACGCGGGCGTCGTCGCCGGCGGTGACCAGGTCCTGCTGGTCGACACGTGCGCGACCGAGACCCGCACCAGGCGCTTCCTCGCCGCCGTGCACGAAGCGACCGGCGGCGGCACGGTCCGCCTCGCCGTCAACACGCACCTGCACGGCGACCACACGTATGGCAACAGCCTGCTGCCCGCCGCCACCGTCATCGTCGGCCACGAGCACATGCGCGAGGGGCTGCGCGTCGACCCGGTCATCGACGGCTGCCCGCCGCTGTGGCAGCCCGTCCCTGACTGGGGCGCCGTCACCCGCAGGCTCCCCGACATCACCGTGCAGGACCGGCTCACCGTCCACATCGGACAGCGCCGGGTCGACGTCGTGCACCCCGGCGGGCCCGCGCACACGACCGGCGACCTCGTCGCGTGGCTGCCCGAGGAGCGGGTCCTCTTCGCCGGCGACCTCGTCTTCAACGGTCTCACCCCGCTGGTGTTCATGGGCTCCGTCACCGGCGCGATCGCGGCCCTGGACTGGCTCGCCGCGTTCGGGCCCGACCATCTCGTCCCGGGCCACGGGCCGCTGCTCACCGCCGCCGACATCGACCCCGTGTTCGACCGGATCCGCCGGTACCTGCGACTCGTCCTCGACACCGCCGACGCGGGCCTGCGGGCCGGGCTGACCCCGCTGGAGGCCGCCCGCGCCTGCGACCTCGGCGAGTTCGCGGGCTGGGCCGACGCGGAGCGGATCGTGCCCAACCTGCACCGCGCGTATGCGGACAGCCGCGGCACCGACGTCGATCCGGTCGCCGCCCTCACCGACGCCGTCGCCTGGCTCGGCGGCCCCATGGCGACCAGCGTCTGAGCCCGTCCGCGGGTAGGCTCCATGCGATGACAGACTGGATCTTCGCCGTCATCGACCAGCTGGGGCCTGTCGGGGTCGGGCTGCTCATCGCCCTGGAGACCCTCGTCCCGCCGATCCCGTCGGAGCTGATCCTGCCCCTCGCGGGCTTCCGGGCGCGGGCCGGCGCCATGCACCCGGTGCTCGTCTGGCTGTGCGCGACCGCCGGGGCCGTCGCCGGGTCGCTGCTGCTCTACTGGCTCGGTGCCCGCCTCGGGTATGAGCGGCTGCACCGGCTCGCGGGGCGCCGCTGGTTCCTGCTCGCCGGGCAGCGCGACCTGGAGCGCGGCCGGCGGCTCTTCCAGCGGCACGGCTCCTGGTTCGTGGCCCTGTCGCGGTGCGTGCCGGTGCTGCGCAGCCTCGTGTCGATCCCGGCGGGGATCGAGCGGATGCGGCTGCCGAAGTTCGTGCTGCTGACCACCGCCGGCTCGGGCGTGTGGAACGCGCTGTTCATCGGCGCCGGCTGGATGCTCGCCGAGCGCTGGCACCAGGTCGACCGCTTCAGCGCCCCGGCCGGCACCGCCGTCGGCGTCCTGCTCGCCGCCGGCGCGGTGACCCTCGCCGTCCGCAAGCTCCGCGCGACCTGACGCCCTCGTCGTCGCGGGAATTTCGCCGGTACGGGCGGCGCTTGCACCTGATGGGTCCTGAGCGAACGGGAGTGACCAGTGGCGGGCAGCATCGTGGCGTGCGCGGCGTGCGGCAAACGGAACCGGGTCCCGGCGGCGGCGTCGGGCAGACCCGCCTGCGGCAGCTGCGGCGCGAAGCTGCCATGGATCGTCGACGCGGGCGACGACACGTTCGCCGAGGTCGCCGAGCGCTCGTCGACCCCCGTCCTCGTCGACCTGTGGGCCACCTGGTGCGGCCCGTGCCGCGCGGTGAGCCCCGCCCTGGAGCAGGTCGCCACCGAGCTCGCCGGCACGGTCAAGCTCGTGAAGGTCGACATCGACAAGGCCCCCGGCCTGTCCCGCCGCTTCGACGTCCGCGCCGTCCCCACCCTGATGATCGTCAAGGACGGCAAGGTCGTCGCCCGCCAGTCCGGCGCCGCCAACGCCACCGTCCTGCGCCGCTGGGTCGAGCAGTCCCTGGCCTGAGGCCTGCCGGCAACCGGACGGCAGGGTCCGGTCAGCCCTTGACGGTGAGGAGGGGGCGCAGCTCGGCGACCGGGGTGGCCACGCCCGCGGTCTCCAGGGTGCGGACGACCGGGCCGACCTCCTTGTACGCCCAGGGTGCCTCCTGTTTGAGGTCGCGGCGCCAGGCGTCGAGGATGTCGCGGCGGCCGGCGAGGGCGGGGTCGCGGTGGTTCAGCGGGGTCACCACGCGGAACTCGTCCAGGAACGCGTCGAGCTCGGCGTCGCTGCCGCGGGAGGCGGAGCCACGCGGGACGCTGCGGCCGGCGCCGTGGCAGGCGCTCTGCAGGGCGCGCGGGTTGCCGAGGCCGCGCAGCAGGTGGCTGGGGGCGCCCATCGAGCCCGGCACGATGACCGGCTCGCCCCACGGGGTCGTGTCGCCGGGGCCCGCGGCGGGGGTGGCGCCCTTGCGGTGCACGACGGTGCCGTCGGGCGAGGGCCACAGGAGGTTGTGCGGCGACTCGTACACCAGCCGCGAATCGACCTGTCCGGCGACGGCGGCGAGTCCGGCACGCATCATCAGGGCCAGGAAGAAGCGGTTGCCGATGGCGAAGTTGGCCGCGTTGGCGAACGCCGTCAGGTACTTCCCGATGCGGGCGGAGCCCTCGTCGGTCAGCTGCATGGGCAGGATGCGGTTACGGGGCATCGGCACGCCCCGCGGCCACAGGGCGCGGGCCTGGTCCTGGCCGGTGGAGTTGGCCTGGTGGCCGAGCGAGAGCGACCCCGTGTGCACCATGAGCACCACCCGTCCCGGGGCGAGGCCCCAGGCGTAGGCGGCCGCGCCGTCGTGGATCTCCGAGACGTACTGCAGCTCGGCGAAGTGGTTGCCGCCGCCGACGCTGCCGATGATGCTGTCGTAGCTGGTGCCGCCGCCGCTGGTGATCCAGTCGTCGAAGCCGGCGGCGGACGCGACCGGGTGGCCGGCGGCGTGCAGGTTGTCCGGGGCGAGGTCGTCGGGGCGGACCTGCGCCCAGGCGCCCTCCGCGCCGGACGGGACACCGGCGGACAGCAGGCCCGGAAGGCCGTCGCGGAGCAGGCCCTCGCGGTGCGCGGGGGTGAGGCCGATGCGCCGGCCGCCCTCGAAGAACAGGTGCCGCAGGTGCTGCTCGAGGCGGTCCAGGTGCGGCCGGACCCGGTCGACGGTCAGTGACGTGGCTTCGACCCGCATGCCGCAGTTGATGTCGTTGCCGACCGCCTGCGGGATGAGGGCCCCGGTCGTCTGCAGGACCGTGCCGATCGGGATCCCGGCGCCCTTGTGGAAGTCGGGGGTGCACACGACCCGGTCCAGCCGGGCGCCCATGGCGTCAAGCGTGGCCGCCGTCTCCACGACGGTGAGCAGCTCGTCGACCGCGGCGGACTCGATCGGCACGTCGGGCGCGGCGCAGATCTCCACGGGCACGCCGTGCGGGTTGGGCAGGGTCAGCCAGGAGTCGTCGGTGCGGGCGAGGCGCGGATCGGGCCGCTTGGTGGTCGACATGGTCCGCCCAGGGTAGGAAGGCGCCCCGCCCGCCGTACAACGAATTACCCGTCGAAGTCGGCCTGCTTGACGGCGAACACGTTGCGGTGCCCGACCTGCTCCTGCAGCGACCACAGCAGATCCGCCTCGGTCGCGTCCTCCCAGTAGCTGATGCTCTCGCCGCCGCTGACCCACGCGTACGTGTGTGAGCCCGCCGACGGCGTCCAGTAGTACAGCTGCTTGGCGCCGGACGAGTTGAACCACCAGCGGTTGTTGTGCGAGGCGACGCCGTTCAGCTTGTACCAGGGAAGCTGCAGCGCCTGGCTGGCCGTGGTGCTCGCGGCGAACGTGGTGGCGCCGGCGGCGAACGGGAAGCGCACCGCCCGCGGGGGCCGGTTGGGGTAGTCGGCGCAGCCGGAGGCGCACGTGTACTCGGTCATGACGATCGACCGGCTGACCCGGTCCAGCGAGATGGACGACCAGGCCAGGTTCGTGCCCGACGTGGTCGCCGCGGTGATCGTGCCGATCTGGGGCAGCACGTACGCGTAGTTGTGCGCGTAGTAGGTGGTCGCGTTCTGCCGGCCGATCTGCGCGGCGGTCCCGCCGGTGTTCGTCTTCAGGATCTTGCGCATGTCGAAGACCCGCATGCCGCGGCCGGTGTCGGCGACGTACAGGTAGTCGCCGAACCACGAGACGCCGCCGGCGTGGATCTTGATGTCCTTGAAGTCGGGGGCGGCCGTCGTGCCGGTCGGCTCGACCAGCAGGACCTTGCGGTACTTGTTGGGATACGTGGCGTCCCAGTCGACGAGCGTGATCCGGCTGCGCGAGGACGCCCCGTCGCAACCGTCCTTGGTGTACCAGCTGACCAGGATCAGCTGGTGGCCGTCGTAGTTGCCGCTGTTGGCGGTGCCGATGGCGTCCCGGCTGGTGGTGATGCCCTGCGGGTAGTTGGTGCAGTCGTTGTCGTCGCCGGAGTCGAACGAGAAGCCGGTCTCGTAGCTGATCCCGAGCGAGTCGGTGATCCCGGTCCGGTCGTGGTTGGCGTTGTCCATGACGGTGTGCACGGCCGCGGTGCCCAGCGTGGACACCAGGGCCGAGTTCACCGCGTCGAACTGGTGGTAGTTCGCCGACAGCGTGAACTGGCCGGCGGGCAGCGTGGCCGGCGCCGCCGCGGCGGACGCGCTGGTGGTGGCGGTGACCAGCGTCGCGGCGACGGTGACTCCGGCGGCGACGACAGCGAGGACTCTCATAGACGCGTAACGATAGCCGATTGCCGGAGTTGCGCCGTCCCGATCGAGGACGGGTGCGATCGGTTTCGGATGACGGGTGCGATCGGTTTCGGATCAGGAACGCACGGGCATCACTGAAGCAGAGCCGAGGCGGAGCGGGAGCAGGGCCGAGGCACACAGGAAGCAACGAGTTCAGGAGGAGCAATGACCGTCACTGGGATCATCACCGCGCTGATCGTCGGTCTGATCGTGGGTGCGCTCGGGCGGCTCGTGGTCCCGGGCCGGCAGCACATGTCGATCCTGCTGACCATGGTCGTCGGTGTCGTCGCCGCGCTGCTGGGCACGGTCCTGGCGAACGCGATCGGCATCGCGACCGACACCCCCGGCGTCGACTGGGGCGAGCTCGTCGTGCAGGTGCTGCTCGCCGCCGTCGGTGTGGCGCTCGTGGCCGGCTTCGCCGGTCGGGGCCGCCGGGCTCTCTGAGCAGACGTCCAGCGCTGACTTCAACGGCGCCCGGCCACCGTGCCGGGCGCCGTTGCCGTATGGTCGCGGCCATGTCGAGCCTGCGGATCGGACCGGTCACCGACGACGCCACGCTCGAGGACTGGAGGCTGGTGCACAACGCGGTCGTGCCGGACGCCGCGATGTCCACCGACGAGGCGCGCGAACGGGTCGGCAGGTATCTGCTGGAGGTCGCCTACGACGGTGACGTGCTGGTCGGCTGCACCACGGTCCGGCCGCCCGAGGCCGGCGGCGGGGCGTCCACGGTGATCGTCCGGGTGCTGCCGCAGTGGCGCGGCCGCGGGCTGGGTGCGGCACTGTACGAGCGGGCGATGCGCCAGGCCGCTGACCAGGCCGTCGACCAGGCCGCCCCCGCGGTCGAGACGGTGGTCTGGGCGGCGAACACCGCCGGTGTCCGGTTCGCCGAGGCGCGCGGCTTCGTCGAGGTGGACCGCTACGAGCCCGAGCCGGGCGCCGTGCCGTACCTCACGCTGCGCCGGCAGACCGCCTGAGCCGTCGCTGACTACTGGATCACGAACGTGGTGTAGTACACGTCCATGATCTCCTTCTCCTTCTTGACCGTGTAGGCCTTGACGACCAGCGCCTTGAGCTGCGTCTTGTACTTCTCCCGGCCGTCGTTGGTCAGCAGCTCCTTGGAGTCCATGTTGCTGAACAGCGAGATCGCGGCGTCCAGCGCCTTGCTGCCGTCCGGGGCCTCGGCCGCCTTGTCGGTCGCCTGCAGCGTCATCTTCAGCTTCAGGTAGTGCCCGTCGGCGAGGTTGATCGTGATCGCGTCCAGCGGCACGACGACCCCGGCCACGAGGACCTCGGCCTCCGCCTTCTTCGGCGCGAACATGAAGTACCCACCGGCGCCACCACCGGCGAGCGCGACCAGGACGATCGCGAGGATCATGATGAGCTTCTTCTTGCCGCCCTTCTTGGGGGCTTCCTCCGTCGCCGCCTTGTCCTTCTCGTCCTTCGCCATGAAGCTCCCCCTCGTGCCTGTACGACCTCCGACGCTTCCTGACATCGGACCGATCGCCCGACAGGTGAGTTGCAGCCAGGTGCGGAGCGGTAGCGCCACGAGCGCACCACCGCGACGCCGGTGCGTGCCGTGGCCGCTGGGACGCCTGTGACGGGGGCGCCGGCAACCGGCCCGGCGGGGCGGCACCGACGTACACGGTGTGCGACGGGACGGTCGCGCGCGTGGAACACTGCGATCTTCGGGGGTCGACGTTGGAGGCAGCGGTGGACACGATGGCCAGCACACACTTGCCGGGGACCGCGGGTGAGCACCTGCTGCAGTCCCGGTTCGGGACCGTCGAGCGGGCGGAGCGGTTCTACCAGCAGCAGGTGCTACCGGAGCTGAACGCCGACATGGTGGACTTCGTCGGCCGGCAGGAGATGATGTTCGTCGCGACGGCGAGCGCGCTCGGGCACTGCGACTGCACGTTCCGCGCCGGTCCGCCGGGGTTCGTGCAGGTGCTCGGGCCGGGGCGGGTCGCGTGGCCGGAGTACCGCGGCAACGGCGTGATGGCGAGCCTCGGCAACATCGTGGAGAACCCCCACGTCGGCCTCGTCTTCGTCGACTTCCTGCGCGACGTGATCGGCCTGCACATCAACGGGCGCGCCACGATCGTGCCCGACGCCGAGATGCGCCGGGCGTTCCCCGGCCTGCCGAGCGACACCGTGCCGGGGCGCCGGGCCGAGCGGTGGGTCAACCTGCACGTCGACGAGGCGTACATCCACTGCGCGAAACACATCCCGCGGCTGCGCAAGGTCACCGCCGAGGAGCGCGCGTGGGGCACCGACGACGCGCGCCGCAAGGGCGGCGACTTCTTCCACGTGGCGGCCGAACGCGCCGGCGCCGACCGCGGC
The DNA here is from genome assembly GCF_040654975.1 of Dactylosporangium sp. NPDC050588. Taxonomy (NCBI): domain Bacteria; kingdom Bacillati; phylum Actinomycetota; class Actinomycetes; order Micromonosporales; family Micromonosporaceae; genus Dactylosporangium; species Dactylosporangium sp. NPDC050588. Next base: position 31,241 of record NZ_JBFAJA010000017.1, read on the forward strand.
GCCTGATCACCCCGCCCGCTCGTTCAGCTGTACGGCGTCACGGCAGCCACCAGGTCAGTAATGGTCAAGCTGGCAATCTGTCCACGCCGCCTTAGGATCGGCGGATGAGCAACCCGAGCCTGACGCAGGTCGAAGCCGAGCAAAGGGCCGCGCTGCTGGCCGTCGAGCACTACGCGATCGACATCGATCTCACCGAGCTGCCGTCGGGGCCGCGGGTCCGGTGCGTGTCGCAGGTGCGGTTCACCTGCCGCGAGCCGGGCTCGCAGAGCTTCGTCGACTGCGCCGCGGAGGTCGTCAGCGCCGAGCTCAACGGTGTCCCGCTGCCACCCGCCGAGGGCGGCCGGATCCCGTTGCCCAGCCTCGGGGCGACCAACCACCTGCGGGTCGAGACCGTACAGGCGGAGACCAAGGACGGCGAGGGCGTGCACAAGGCGGTCGACCCCGCCGACGGCGAGATCTACGTGTGGACGTCGTTCGAGCCCGACGAGGCGCACTTCGTGTGGGCGTGCTTCGACCAGCCGGACCTGAAGGCGCCGCACCAGTTCACGGTGCTCGCGCCACCACAGTGGACGGTCGTGAGCAACAGCGGCGACCCGGTCGTCACCACCGCCGGTGCCGCGCGCCGGTGGCAGTTCCCCGCGACGCCGCCGCTGTCGGTGTACAACACGGTCGTCAACGCCGGACCGTTCCACGAGGTGCGCCGCGACGTCGACGGGCACGACCTCGGGCTGCTCACCCGCCGGTCCCTCGCGGCCGTGCTCGACCGCGACGCCGACGAGCTCTTCGCGCTGACCCGGCAGGGGCTCGCCTTCTACGGCGAGGTGTTCCGGATGCCGTTCCCGCAGCGCCGGTACGACCAGGTCTTCGTCCCCGAGTTCGGCGGCGCGATGGAGAACTACGGCTGCGTCACCTGGTCCGACTCGTTCATGTACCGGTCGGCGCCCACCCCGGCGGAGCGGGAGCTGCGCGCGAAGGTCCTGTTGCACGAGATGGCGCACATGTGGTTCGGCAACATCGTCACGATGCGCTGGTGGGACGACCTGTGGCTCAACGAGGCGTTCGCCGAGTTCGCCTGCAACTGGGCGGCGGAGCGGGCGACCGAGTTCACCGACGCGTGGGCCGGCCACCTCGCCGAGGGCAAGCTCCTGGCGTACCTCGCCGACCAGGGCCCGGCGACGCACCCGATCCGCCAGCCGATCCACGACGTCGCGCAGGCGATGTCCATCTTCGACGCCATCACCTACCCGAAGGGCGCGTCGGTGCTGCACCAGCTGATGCGCTACGTCGGCGAGGCGGACTTCGAGGCCGGCATGGCCACCTACTTCGCGCGGTACGCCTGGAGCAACACCACCCTGCAGGACCTCATCGACACGCTCGGCGCGGCGAGCGGCCGGGACCTGAACGCGTGGCGGACCGGCTGGCTGGAGACCGCCGGCACCGACCGGATCACGCTGCGCCACACCGGCGACGGCTTCGTCCTGGACGCCCGCGGCCCCGACGGCCCTCCGCGCCCGCAGGTCCTGGCGGTCGGCGCGTACCGCAGCGACGGCGGCGAACGGCTGGAGCGGACCGCCCTCGTCCAGGTCGAGATCGCCGGCCCCACGACCCCCGTCGACCTGCCCTCCGGCGCCGACCTGTACCTGGTCAACGACGAGGACCTGACCTTCGCCACGACCCGCCCCTCCCCCTTCCCGGCCGCGACGGCGCTGCCGAGCGCCATCTCCCGCGGGGTCGCCGTCGCCACCGTCTGGGACATGCTGCTCACCGGCGAGGCGTCCGCGGCGGAGGCGGTGCGCTGCCTCACCGGCGTGCTGCTCGCCGAGACGTCGGGGTCGGTCATCGAGCCGTACCTGACGCTCGCCGCCGACGTCGCCGAGCGGTGGTCGCCGGACGCCGACCGCCCGGAGCTGATCGAGTCCGTCGCCGCGACCTGCCGCAAGCTCGCCGAGCACCCCGACCAGGCGCAGGTGGCGCTGCGCACCCTCGCCCGCACCGCCGCCGACCTCGACGAGGTCGCGTGGCTGCGCTCCCGGGCCGGCGACGACGTCGACCTGCGGTGGCGCGCCCTCGCCCGGGCGGCCGAGCTGGGCGGCACCGTCGACGCCGACATCGACACGCTGCTCGGCGTGGACCCCGACCCCGACGCCTGGGTCTGGGCCACCGTGGTCCGGGCGGCGTCGCCCGACCCGGCGGTGAAGGAGTCCGTCTGGCAGGCCGTGGTCGTCGACCGCTCAGTACCGATCAACGAGGTCAAGACCGTCATGGCGGCCTTCTGGCGCCCGGGCCAGGACGCGACGCTCGCCCCGTTCGCCGCCAGGTACCTGGAGCTCGCGCCGCAACTGCACCGCGGCGGGATGACCCCGGCGATGGTGTTCGCGAACCGGCTCTTCCCGCTGCACGGCGTCGACGAGCCCTACCTGCGCCGCGCCGAGACCGTCACCGCCGACGCGGCACCGGTGGTCGCCAAGTACATGACCGAACGCATCGACGTCGTCCGCCGCATGCTCCACACCCGCACCACCTGACCCACCACCCTCCCGACCCCCCACTGACGTGGCAAGCCACCCTCCACCCCCGAGACGCCCCCTGCCCCGGATAAATCCAGGCGCAAGCGCCCGGATTTATCCGACATTTCGTATATGTCCAACCGACTCTCGTCACCTGGCGGCCGGACCATGATCGAAGGACGGATCTGGTCGCCCGGACAACCGGATCCATCCTTCGATCTTCGAAGAAGTTCGGCACTCAGCGACGGGGCGGTCCACGCGACAGCGATGGTGACGATCTCGTGGAGGGCGGCGTCATAGGTGCTTGCCGCCGCCGCGGTTGAGATGGTGACGAGTGGTGCGGCTGAAGCCGGCGGGGAGTGGGGTGATCCTGGCGAACGCGGCTTCGCCGGCGATGCGACCGTGGGACCAGGCGGCAAGCAAGGGCAACAACGGGACCAACGCCGGGCAGGTCAAGCAGACCAACGACGACCAGATCCGCCATTCGATCTTCGCAGAAGTTCGGCACTCAGCGGCGGGGCGGTCCACGCGACAGCGGTGGTGACGATGCCGTCGAGGGCGGCGTTGAAGGTGCCGACGCCGCGGTGATCCCGGCGAACGCGGCTTCGCTGGCGATGCGACCGTGGGACCAGGCGGCGAGCAAGGGCGACAACGGGACCAACGCCGGGCAGGTCAAGCAGACCAACGACGACCAGATCCGCCATTCGATCTTCGAAGGAGTCCGGCACTCAGCGGTCCTTGCGGCGGACCGTCACGCCGCCCCAGAAGGCGAAGCCTGTGACGACGATGCGGGGGGCGCCGTGGCGGCCTGCGGTGGCGGCGCCGTGGTCGAAGCCGCCCATCACGCCCATGCCGGTGACCTCGACTGCGGCGTCGTCGGGGACGATGACGTCGACGCCGCCCATGACGGCGAACGCGCGGATCTTCAGGTCGCCGTACAGGAAGCGGGCGTCGCGCAGGTCGAGGGTGCCGCCGCCCCAGAATGCCAGGCAGGTGAAGAGGCGCGGCGGGATCCAGGCGCCGCGGCGGTGGAAGCCGCTCATGACCGCGACCGCGCCGCTGCGCTCGGCCACGTCGCCGGGGCGCGGCGGATGGACGCCGTCCAGGTTGACCTTGGCCGATGAGTGGGCCGGCAGGTCGGCGAGGAGCGGCTCCAGGTCGGCGTACGTGCGGGAGGCGTACACGGTGCGCAGCCGCTCGTCGAGCTCGTCCAGGTCCAGCCGGCCCTCGGCGGCGCTGGTGCGCAGGACCTCGGCGACCTGCTCCCGGTCGGCGTCGGACGCGCGGAGCTGCCGGTGGTCCACCCGCTCGGGAAGCTCGCTCATGCCGCCAGCGGAGACGCTGCCGCGCTAATCGGGTTGCCGCCGCCGGTACCGTCGACATTGGACACAGACCGGAGGGGAGCGTCATGCCGCACGCCGAGCTGCTCGACCGCGGGCACCCCTTCCGGCAGTGGAAGTCGTGGGCGATCCTCGGCGCGGGCATCACCATGAGCGGCTACTCCCGCTCCAACGACAAGACGTTCTTCCTGCTGCCGGAGCTGAAGGCGGGCGTCGACTGCGGGCTCGTCGAGGGCTGGCAGCCGGACATGGTCTTCCTGACCCACACGCACATGGACCACAGCAAGGACCTCGACTACGTCGCGGTCAAGGAGACCGGCGTCGACATCTACCTGCCGGCGGCCGCGGTCCCCTACGCGGAGGGCTACATCCGCGCGACGAGCGAGCTGAACCACAACGCCGCCTACGACCCGTCGCTCGCCCCGGCGGCGCGGCTGCACGGCGTCCGCGGCGGCGACGAGTTCAGCATCGGCAAGCGCGGCGCGCACCGGGTCAGGGTCGTCGACTGCGAGCACAAGGTGCCGTGCGTCGGCTTCGCGATCTCGTCGGTGAAGCGGGCGGTCAAGCCCGAGTTCGAGGCGTTGAAGGCCGATGGCCGGCTCCTCGCCGCGAAGCGCCGCGAGGGCGTCGAGATCGACCACGAGGTGGTGACGCCGCTGGTCGCGTTCCTCGGCGACACCCGGCCCGACGTCTTCACCCGGTCGCCGTGGCTGCTGGACTACCCGGTCGTCGTCACCGAGTGCACGTTCCTCGGCGACGACCAGCTGGAGCGGGCCCGCCGCATCGGCCACACCGTGTGGAGCGAGCTGCGCCCGGTCGTCGAGGCCAACCCGGCGACCACGTTCGTGCTGACCCACTTCAGCCTGCGCCACACCGACCCGGAGATCGTCGCGTTCTTCGACAAGCAGGGCCTTCCCAACGTGCTCGCGTGGGCGCACCCGGCCGGCCGGCTGCCGGAGTCGTACCAGTAACTCCGGCAGCCGGCCGGGGTGGTCAGTTGTTGAAGAAGTCGTACACCTCGGCCGGGGCCTCGACGACGGCCTTACCGGTGGGCTTGGCCAGCACCGTGGCGGTGTACCCGGTCACCGTCAGCTTGAGCTGGTGCGCCTTCTTGTCACCGGCCGCGGGGACGTCGATGAGCAGCTCCTTGAGCTGACCCTCGGCGTCGACGGTCGCGGTGAACGGCACGGTGGCCGCCTTGTCGCCGAGGGCCTTGACGACGTCCTCGTCGGTCATCGGGGAGTCGTCGCCCTTGGCGAGGTCGAGGGTGCCGGTGAACTTGCCGGGGCCGTCGGCCTTCACCGACTGGGCGCTCTTGAGCAGCTCCTTGACGTCGAGCATGTCGCTCTCGTCGGAGGAGAAGCCCAGGCTTCCGTTGTCCTTGACCTTGGTGCGGTCGACGTGCATCCACGTCTTGCCGTCGAGGTTCTTGATGCCCATGACCTTGGCCAGCTCACCCAGGTCCATCTTCACGTAGGCGTCCGGCTCGACGAGCAGGAACTCCATCGTGAACTTCGCCTCGGGGTCGGTGGCGTTCATCTTGATGTAGGCCTGCTTCTTCGACGCGTCGATCGCGGCCTGTCCGCCGCCGTCGAGCCCGGTGAAGTCGATCGAATACACGCCCTTGTCGTACTGCGACAGCGAGGTCAGCAGCACGTCCTTCGGCTCGGGCGCCTTGGAGGTGGCCGGCGCGCCGGCCGTGCCGCTGTCCGTGCTGGTGCCACAGGCGCTCGCCCCGACCATGACAGAGGCCGCGACGATCAGCGCCGCGGCCCGTTTCCATGCAAGCTTCATTGAGTTCTTCCTCGGAGGGGATTGAGACGGCAGATCGTACCTGTCGCCTCAGATCCAGCCGCGCCCGCGGGCGATGCGGGCCGCCTCGTGGCGGTTGGCGGCGCCGGTCTTGGTGACGGCCGAGGAGAGGTAGTTGCGGACGGTCCCCGGGGAGAGCGCGGCGCGGCGGGCGATCTCGTCGACGGGCGCGCCGTCGCCGGCCAGCCGCAGCACGTCGGCCTCGCGGGCGGTGAGGGGGCTGTCGCCGGCGCTGATGGCCTCGGCGGCGAGCTGCGGGTCGACGTACCGGCCGCCGGCGTGCACGGTGCGGACCACCGTGGCGAGGACCTCGGCGGCGACGGTCTTGGCGAGGAAGCCGCGCACGCCGCCGGTGAGGGCGCGTTTCAGGTGGCCGGGCAGGCCGTGGCTGGTGACGATCATCGTGCGGCAGGTGGGCACCTCGGCGTGCAGGGTGGTGGCGACCGTCACGCCGTCGAGGTCGGGGAGCTGGAGGTCCAGGACGGCGACGTCCGGGTGCAGGGCCCGGGCGAGGCTCAGCGCCTCGGCGCCGGTGGCCGCCTGCGCGACGACCTCCATGTCGTCCTCGAGGCTGAGCAGCGCCGCGATCGCGCCCCGGATCAGGTGCTCGTCGTCGGCCAGCAGCACCCGGATCACGCGGCCACCGCCGGAGCGACCAGCAGGAGTGGCAACGCCACGCTGCCACCGGCCAGAGCGGCCGGCAGCAGCGGCAACGCAACACGGCCACCGGCCAGAGCGGCCGGCAGCAGCGGCAGCACGACCAGCGGCCGGATCACGCGGCCACCGCCGGGGCGGGCGTCAGCAGCGGCAGCGAGACGAGCAGCTGGAAGCCGTCCGGTGGGGTGCGGACCGCGGTCACCGTGCCGCCGAGGGCCGTGATCCGCTCCGTCAGCCCGATCAGCCCGCCGCCGAACACGATCTTGCCGGAGGCGGGGACGCCGTTGTTCGTCATCGTGAGCGTCACGGCGTCGGCGCCGGTGCGCAGGGTGACGACGCAGGTGCGGGCCTCGCTGTGGCGCAGGAGGTTGGTGGTGCCCTCGCGGACCACCCACCCGAGCGTGCCCTGCAGCTCCGCCGGGAGGGCGCCGCCGTCGCCGATGACGCGGCACTCGATGCCGGCGGAGGCGAGCAGCGCCCGGGCACCGGCCAGCTCCACGTCGAGGTCCGCGGCACGGTACCCGCCGACGACGGCGCGCAGCTCGGTGAGCGAGTCCTGGGCGATGCGCCGCACCTCCAGCATCTCCGCCACCGCCTCCTCGCGGCCCCGGCGGGCGAGCTGCGCGGCCAGTTCGGACTTCAGCGCCACGACGGACAGCGTGCGGCCGACCACGTCGTGCAGGTCGCGGGCGAACCGCAGGCGCTCCTCGGCGACGGCGAGCCCGGCCTGCACGTGCCGGGCGCGGTCCAGCTCGCGGACCACGCCGAGCATCCACAGCGACACCCGGTACGCGCCGATGATCGGGACGAGCAGGGCGCCGAGCGCGATCGCCGCCCCGGTGCTGCTGGTGACGGTGCTGAAGAGGCAGCTGCCGACCACGACGGCGAGCACGACCCGGGGCCGGACGGCGGCGCACAGCGCGGTCACGTACGTGACGACGAGCACGATGAGGATGGCGGTGGCGGGACCGTCCGGCCGGCCCGGGGTCGCGTGCGGGTAGGCGAGGAAGCCGAGCGCCAGGCCGGCGACGGTCAGCGCGCCGCCGGCGAGGATCAGGCCCGTCGGGCGGGGCCGCAGCCCCAGGTACGAGCCGATGCCCGCGTGCACGAGCAGCAGGCACACGACGGTGTGCACGACGAACCCCGCGACGACGACCCCGAGCGCGGTGCGGCTCACCTCCAGCTGGACCAGGAAGCCGATGAGCACCGGCGACAGCGTGAGCTGGCCGTAGAAGGAGCCCCGCACGTACCACTCCAGCCGCGTCGCCTGGCTGCGCCGCCGCCACCACCCGATCAAGACCCCGAACCCCCATCTGCGGCTAACGCCGCGGTGACCAGCGGAACCAGCGTCGCACGGCCACCCAGCCGAGCACGGTCCACGCCGCCAGCAGCCCCGCCGGCGCGGCCGCCGCCCCGAGGACGCCGAGGACGCCCGCCCCGGGCCTGCCGAGCCAGCCGAGCCGGACCAGCTCCAGCGTCGGCGACAGCGGCAGCCACCGTAGCGCCTCCGCGACCGGCCCCGGCAGCGCGTCCGACGGGATCGCGAAGCCGGCACCGGCGACGCAGACCAGCAGGACCGGCAGCGTCGTCACCTGCGCCAGCTCGACGGTGCGGGTGAAGGTCGTGCTCACCGCGGCGAGCAGCGCGAACACCACCGTCCCGAGCAGCACCCCGAGGAGCAGGACGGGGGCGTTCACCGGTGCGGGCAGCCCGAAGGCGGTCGCGCCGACGGCGACGAACAGCGCCATCTGCCCGAGCGCCACGGCGACCGCGGGGCCGGCGGTGCCGGCGAGGATCTCCAGGTCGGTGAGCACGCCGACCCGCAGTCGCTGGAGCACCAGGTCCTCGCGTCGGGCGACGTAGGTGCTGACCAGCGTGTAGTACAGCACCCCGACGAGGACGAACCCGAGCATCCCGGTGACGGCCGCCGTGTCGCCGCCGGCATCACCGCCGGACGCGAGCAGACCGATGATCATCATCGGCACGAGGACCGAGTTGAACACGGCCATCCGGTTGCGGGCGAGGAGGAGCAGTTCGGACCGGACCAGATGCGTCATGCCGCACCCGCGATCGACAGGAACGCCTCGTCCAGCGTCGCGGACCGCGCGTCGAGCCCGGTGAGCGTGATGCCGTGTGCAGCGGCCCAGCCGAGCAGCGTCGTGAGCGCCGTTTGCAGCTGCTGCGTGTGTACGAAGACCCGCCCGCCGGTCAGGTCGTAGGCGCCGACCACGTCCGGCAGCGCGTCGAGGGTGACGCCGGGCGGCAGGTCGAAGGTGATCCGGGCCGGGAACGCGGCGACGACCTCGGCGACGGAGCCGGTCGCGACCACGGTCCCGGCGCGCAGGATCGCCACCCGGTCGGCGAGCTCCTGCGCCTCCTGCAGGTAGTGGGTGCTGAGCAGGATCGTGACGCCGTCGGTGAGCAGCCCGCGCAGCAGCCGCCACGTGTCGTGCCGCGACTCGGGGTCCAGGCCCGTGGTGGGTTCGTCGAGGATGAGCAGGTCGGGCCGGCCGACGATGGCGACGGCGAGGTCGAGGCGGCGCCGCTCGCCGCCGGACAGCTGCCGGACCCGCACGTCCGCGCGGTGCGCCAGGCCGACGAGGTCCAGCGCGTCCGCGACTGGCCGGGCCCGCGTGCCGAACGTGCCGGCCCACATGCGCAGCGCCTCCGCCGGCGTCAGGTCGGGTGGGAAGCCGCCCTCCTGCAGCATCACGCCGGTACGGGCCCGTACTGCGGTACGGTCGCGGACCGGGTCACGGCCGAGCACCCGTACCGTACCCGCGGTCGGCCGGTCGAGCCCCTCGACCAGCTCGAGCGTCGAGGTCTTCCCGGCGCCGTTCGTGCCGAGCAGCGCGAACAGCTCGCCGCGCTCGACGTCGAAGGACACGCCCCGCACCGCTTCGAACGATCCGTAGCGGCGGCGCAGCTCGTACACCTGGACCGCCGCCGTCACGGGAGGAACCGCATCTCGGGGAACGCCGCGCACGGGCCGTCGAGCAGGGTGCCGCCGCGCCCCGACAGCCAGCGGTCGGCCCAGGCCAGCAGGTAGGCGCGCTGCACCCGCACGGACCGCTCGCCGTCGATCGTGCCCAGCTGCCCGGCGAGGTCCTCCGCCGGGATCCCGGCCTGCGGGAGCAGCACCTGGTAGTCGGTGAACGACATGTGCCCGGAGTCGCGCAGCTGCAGCTCGAGGCGCGGCCCGCGCAGCACGGCCCAGAACGCGGCCCAGGTCTCGTCGCCGGCGCGGCCGTGCCCGTCCGACCCGACGAGGACGAACGGCCGGTCCAGGCCCTCGGTCATCACCCGGCCCGACATGGCGCCGTCGAGGTTCACGCCGGCCTTGACGCGACGGTCCTCCAGCATCGTCTGCGCGGCGGTGGTACCGCCGAGCGAGTGCCCGATCATCCCGATCGCGCGCTGGTCCACGGCGTGCCAGAGACCGCTCGGCAACGCCCGCTGGGGACGGGCGAGCCAGTCGAGGACGAACCGGGTGTCGGCGACCCGGGCGGCGAGGGCCTTCGCGATGAGCCGCTCCTCCTCGCCGGGTTCGCCGGTCGGCGGCGGCACCGCGCTCCTGGCGACGCGCCCGCCGGGGAACTCGACGAGCGGCGAGTCATGGGTGTGGTCGATGGTGACGACGATGTACCCGTGGCTCGCGAGCTCCTCCGCGACGGCGGTGCCGGCGGTCCGCTCCACGCCGAAGCCGGGCGAGTACAGCACGACGGGCCGCCGCCCGGGCAGCGCGGGCGCGCCGAGCCGGGCGTGCGTGAGGGGCAGCTCGTAGCCGGAGCCGGGCGGGTTGAGCAGCGCGGCGAACGCCGGCGACACCCACGGCGCGAGCGGCAGCCGCCGAGCGTCGTGGGCGGGGTACCACAGCTGCACCATCAGCTCCCGGACCCGCTCCGCGGGCACCCACGGGTCGGGGCGGGACCGGTCGACGAGGTGCAGCGCGACGGTGCCGATGCGGTGGCGCCCGGTCGGCGCCGGAAGGACCAGCCTCACCGGTCCGGCGGCGAACGCCGGTGCGGGGACGGCGGCCACCGCGGCCGCTGCCGCCGCCGTCAGTACGACTCTGCGTCTCATATGGACAGTCTTCGTGGCCTGCGGCGGCGCTCGTAGTGCTGTCACACACCGGTTGCGGTGCACCGTGCACGCCCCGCCCGTGACAAATGTCAGACTGCAGGCCTCCCCGTTCGCTCCCGTTCCGCACCCGCGGCGGGAACGGATCGGCTCAGGAACACCGGGGCCGCACCGATCAACGGACCATGTCGGTGAACGCGCTGGAGCAGCACGAGAGTGAGTACCGCGCCCGCCAGATCAGACTGGGCACGTGGGTCGGCGTCGCGGTGATCGCCATCGGCGCGGTCCGGGTGCACCTGGACTGGCAGGGCGGGCCGCTGCTCGTCGCCGCGATCGCGGTCGTGGGCGTCGCGCAGGGCGCGATGGCGCTCCTGCCGTGGCACCGGCTGGTCGACCGGCCGTGGCTGCCGCGCGCGCTGGCCGCCTGGTGGCTGGGGAACCTGGCGGTGCTGCTGGGGTTCACCGCGTACGACGTCGCCGCGCTCGCCATCTACCCCGCCGGCGTGACCCTGATCCTGGCGTCCACCGCGGCGCTCGCCTCCGAGCGGGCCGTCATCGGCATCGGCGCGGCGTCGCTGATCGGGTACGTGTCGCTGGTGCTCACCCGGGACCGCCCCGTCACCGGTACCCTCGCCGCGCTGAGCCTCGCGCTGATGGCCGGCGTCATGTGGTTCTGCGCGCGGACCGCCAGCAACCGCCGGCACCTCGACGCGGCCCGGCTCAGCGCCGAACGGCGGATCGAGGCGCTGCTGGAGAACTCCTCCGACGCGGTCATCGCCGTGCTGCCCCGCGGCGGCGTCACCTACTGCAGCCCGTCGGTGCGCACCGTGCTCGGCTACGAGCAGGGGTTCGTCACCAGCGACCTGCTCATGGACATCACCCACCCCGACTTCCTGCCGGTGGTGATGGAGTGGTGGTTGAGCGTCGCCAACGGCGCCCCCGGCTCCTCCGCGCGGGTCGAGTCGCGGATCCGCCGCGCCGACGGCGCCTGGATCTACGCCGACGTGATCGGCACCAACCGGCTGGACGACCCGTCGCTGGAGGCCGCGGTCATCAGCATCAGGGACATCACCGAGCGCAAGGAGCTGGAGGAGGAGCTGACCCGGCAGGCGTTCGCGGACTCGCTGACCGGCATGCCGAACCGGGCCCTGTTCCGCGACCGGCTCGAGCATGCCATCGCCCGCAACCGGCGCGGCGGCGGGCGGATCACGCTGCTGCTCGTCGACCTCGACGACTTCAAGCTCGTCAACGACAGCCTCGGCCACAACGCCGGCGACCAGCTGATCGCGTCGACGGCGCTGCGCCTGCACCAGCAGCTGCGGTCCGCGGACACCCTCGCCCGGCTCGGCGGCGACGAGTTCGCGATCCTCGTCGAGGACATCAACGAGCTCGAGGCGATGGACCTCGGGGACCGGCTCCTCGCCGCGATCCGCCGCCCGTTGCGCCTCGGCAACCGTGAGGTCGTCTGCTCGGCCAGCATCGGCGTCGCGACCGCGAAGGCGAGCGAGGGCGAGGACGGGCCGGACCCGGGTGAGCTGCTGCGCAACGCGGACCTCGCGATGTACGCGGCGAAGGCCGCCGGCCGGGACCGCTACGCGCTGTTCGACCCCGCCATGTACGCCGACATCCTCCGCGAGGCCGACGACCGCGCGGAGCTGGAGCGCGCGCTCGCCGACGAGGAGTTCGTCGTCCACTACCAGCCGATCGTGGACCTGCCGACGAGCCGCCTCATCGGCGTCGAGGCCCTGGTGCGGTGGGAGCACCCGGCGCGCGGGCTGGTCGGGCCGAACGCGTTCATCCCACTCGCCGAGTCGACCGGGCTGATCGTGCCGCTGGGCCGGTGGGTGCTGCGGCAGGCGTGCCAGCAGCTCGCGCAGTGGTGCGCGGAGTTCCCCGAGTCAGCCGGGCGGATCCGCATGAACGTGAACCTGTCGGCGCGGCAGTTCCAGCACGAGGGGCTCGTCGAGGAGGTCGGGCAGATCCTCGCCGAGACCGGCATCAACCCGCACCAGATGGTCCTGGAGATCACCGAGTCGCTGCTGATGCAGGACACCGACTCGACGATCGAGACCCTCGGCCGGCTCAAGTCGCTGGGTGTACGCCTCGCGATCGACGACTTCGGCACGGGCTACTCGTCGCTGTCGTACCTGAAGCGCTTCCCCGTCGACATCCTGAAGATCGACCGGTCGTTCGTCGACGGCATTGACACCGAGGACGGCGACGCGACCCTGGCGGAGGCCGTCGTGCAGCTCGGCCGCGCCCTGCAGCTGCAGACGGTCGCCGAGGGCATCGAGACGCAGGAGCAGTGGTCGACGCTGCAGGACCTCGGCTGCGAGTTCGGGCAGGGCTACCTGTTCGCGAAGCCGGGCGCCGCCGAGGCGATCTCGTCGATCCTCGGCGGCGCCCGTACTGAATAGCTTTGCTACGCGGGGATGTTGAACGGGTCCCCGTACACCTTCCAGCTCAGCGGCGGGTTGAGGTCGAAGTTGCGGTTGTTGAGGAACACCCGCTGCGCGGTGTCGACCCGGCTGGTGTCGCTGTGCGCCTCCTCGGTCTTCATCGCCGCGACCCGCGCGTCGAGGAAGGCGTTGAGGTAGGTGAACTCGTCGCCGCCCTGTGCGGGGGTGCGGGCCTTGGCCATCGCGGCCCGGCGGATGCCGCCGAAGCTGACGGCGCTGTCGCCGGGGCCGTGCATGACGATCGCGTCGTAGTAGGCGAACTGGCCCAGGGCCCGCAGGCCGTCGGCCTTCGCCTGCTGCACCGAGGGGTTGAAGTAGACGCGGTCGCGCTCGTCGTTCTGCGCGGTCTGGAAGGCGGGGTCGGCCGCGGCGGTCTTCCAGTCCCGGGTGAAGTTCGGGTCGAGCCCGGCGTGCGAGTCGGTGCCGTCGACGTTGCGCAGCGCCGGCAGGTACTTGGCGAGCACGTTGCCCGGGACGCGCTGCGTGTAGAGCTGCACCAGCTCCAGCATGTCGCCGGTGCCGGAGCAGAAGCCGATGATCCCGGCGGTGTACCCGCGGCCGTCGCCGATGTCCTCGATGTACTTGTACTGCGCCTTCCAGTCCAGCGAGGAGTTCTCCGCGCTGGACACCAGCTGCATGGCGATGTCCTTCTTGCGCGGGTCGGTGAGGTCCTTGCCGGCGCTGGGGCTGCTGCTCGGCGTCTTCGACGGCGTCGGGCTGCTGGTCGGGGTCTTCGACGGCGTCGGACTGGCGCTGGGCTGGGTGCCGGGCGTCGTGCCGTACACCTTGAACTCCCACAGCGAGTAGCCGTAGGTCGTGCCGCGGGCGGTGCCCAGGACCCGGACGTAGCGTCCCGTGCCGTTCAGGCCGGTGAGGTCGTCCGTCGCCCCGTTGCCGGTGGTGGTGCTGAAGATGGTGGTCCAGGCGCTGCCGTCCGGCGAGGTCTGGATCTGGTACGCCTTGGCGTACGCCGCCTCCCAGCTCAGGTTGACGTGCGTGATCGTCTTGGCGGCACCGAGGTCGACGCGGATCCACTGCGGGTCGACGCCCTCCGCGCTGGCCCAGCGGGTGCCGGTGTTGCCGTCGACGGCGTTGCCCGGGCCGAGCGAGGACAGCTCGTCGGACGACGACGTGGCCGGCCTGCCTTGTGAGAGCAGGCTCTCCGTGGCCGCCTCGGCGCCGTAGGTGGTCACGGCGACCGTCACCCCGCCGATCAGCGCGACCGCGGCACCGATGCCGACCAGCCTGCCGGGAATCTTCACGAGGCCTCCCTCTCGTTAGATAGGTAACTTACCTGACAGATAATCTGATTCGAATCCTTCGATGTCAAGGTGCCTAAGCCAGACTTCAGACTCCGTTAGGCCAGGCAACGTGTAACCCGTGGGTTACACTTCTCGGCGTGGACGACGTGGCGGAGGCGATCGCGGACCCGGTGCGCCGGGCGATCCTCGAGCTGCTGCACACCGGCGGATCCGCGCCGGCGGGCCAGGTCGCGTCGGCGATCGGCGCCCGGTTCGAGATCAGCCGCCCCGCCGTGAGCCGCCACCTGCGGGTGCTGCGCGAGTGCGGCCTGGTCCACGACACCCTCGAGGGCCGGCGCCGCGTGTATTCCCTGGACCCCACCCGGCTCGGCGAGCTGAGCGGCTGGCTCGCCCGGTTCACGGCGCCGCCGATCTGGCAGCAGCGGATGGACGCGCTGGAGACCGAGGTGTACCGCACCCGCCGCGACCGCCTTCGCAACCCACCCATCGGAGAGGAACGCACCGCATGAGCCCGACCCCCACCGGCCGCTGGGTCCCCACCCCCACCGGCGGCGAACTGGTGATCAGTCGCACCTTCCGCGCCCCGATCGAGGACGTCTGGGCCAGCGTCACCGAGTCCGACCGCACGGCCCGCTGGTTCGGCCCCTGGAAGGGCGACGCCCGTCCCGGCGGCCGCATCCAGTACCAGATGATCCAGGAGGAAGGAGCCCCCTGGTCCGAGGCGCGGATCGAGGCGTGCGAGCCCCCGCGGCGGCTCGTCCTGACCGACTCGATGGCCCACCTGGAGCTGCGCCTGTCGACCGTGGACACCGGCACGCTGCTGGAGCTGGTCCACCACCTGCCCGGCCCCGACGGCGTCGGCGCCGGCGACTACGGCCCCGGCTGGGAGTTCTACCTCGACGCCCTCGTGGCCTCCCGCGACGACACCCCGATGCCCGACTTCAACGACTACTACCCGTCCATGAAGCCATACTTCGAGGCCCTGCTTGAGTGATGTCCCCGGCGTCCTCCTGACCTTCACCTGCTGTCGCAATCGGCCGCCGCGGCGCCGATTGCTTCACCGACGTGCCGCCGATCCGCTCAGGTCGGCGCGTCCGCGGCCGATCGGGGGCGACAGGGCTGGAGCAGGGAGATGGCCGTGAAGCACAGGCTCGTGACGCGCAGCGACTTCGACGGCTTGGTGTGTGCCACGCTGCTGAAGCACCTGGACATGATCGACGAGATCGTCTTCGTGCATCCGAAGGACATGCAGGACGGCAAGGTCGAGATCACCGCGAACGACATCATCACGAACCTGCCGTACGTGCCCGGTGCGCACATGGTGTTCGACCACCACCACTCGGAGACGGTGCGCGTCGGGCCGCAGCCCAACCACATCATCGACGCGTCCGCCCCGTCGGCGGCACGGGTCATCTACAACGAGTTCGGCGGCGCCGACTTCTTCACCGACGTGCCGCCGGACCTCATGGACGCGGTCGACAAGGCCGACTCCGCGCAGTACACCGTGGAGGAGATCCTCGACCCGACCGGCTGGACCCTGCTGAACTTCCTGATGGACAGCCGCACCGGCCTGGGCCGCTTCCGCGACTTCACCATCTCCAACTTCGAGCTGATGATGAAGCTCATCCACGCCTGCCACCAACTGGACAGCGTCGAGGAGATCCTGGCGATGAAGGACGTGCGCGAACGCGCCGACCTGTTCCACGCACACACCGAGCCGTTCATCGACCAGCTCCGCCGCGTCACCACCGTCCACGACGACGTCGTCGTGGTCGACCTGCGCGACGAGGACACCATCTACGCCGGCAACCGCTTCATGGTCTACGCCCTCCACCCCGACGCCCGCATCTCCATCCACGCCCTGTGGGGCCGCGCCAAGCAGAACACGGTGTTCGCCGTCGGCAAGTCCATCGTGGACCGCACGTCCCCGGTCGACATCGGCTCCATCATGCTCAAGCACGGCGGCGGCGGCCACCGCGCCGCCGGCACCTGCCAGGTCGACAACCCCACCGCCGACCACGTCCTCACCGAACTCATCCAGTCCCTGTCCACCCCCCGCGTCCCCGCCTGACCCCGCTCGGCGAGCGGTTCCGCCGGGAACATGTCCGGCACCCGCACCTGGGGGCTGTCCATCCGGCACGCCGAGAAGCTCCGCCGTGCACACGACAACACTCCGCCCGCGACCACGACCGCCGACCCCGAGAAGGTCGCACGGGCCGAACCGCTCACGTCCTCCCGCACGGCCGGAATTGTTGAAGAACAGCCACCAATCACCCCGGAGCGTCAATTCGTGGAATTCAGGCAGACCGCAGAAACACATTCCAGAACGCTGGCGAATACGAAAACGGTGTCTGTCGGCGGCGGAAATCTGGTGGCGCTGGCGGGTCATCTGGGTAGGGTCGGGCGATGCCCGAGCTGGAGCGGTTGGATGCCGGTCATGCCCCGGCGGTGCTGGACTTCGAGTTGGCGAACCGGGCGTACTTCGCCGCCTCGGTCTCCGACCGGGGCGACGACTTCTTCGACCGGTTCGCCGACCGGTTCAACGCCTCGCTGGCCGAGCAGGAGGCCGGCGTGTGCGCCTTCTACGTGCTCGTCGGCGAGGGCGGCTCGGTGGTGGGCAGGTTCAACCTGTACAACATCGAAGGCCGCGTCGCGGAGCTGGGTTACCGGGTCGCGCAGCATGTCTCCGGCCGTGGCGTGGCGACCGCGGCCGTCCTGGAGCTGTGCCGGCTGGCGGCGGCCCGGCACGGGCTGGGCACGCTGCGGGCGGCCGCCTCCCACCAGAATGCGGCGTCCCGGAAGGTGCTGGCCAACGCCGGTTTCGTCCCTGCCGGCCCGGCCGACCCGGCGCACCTCGGTGGCAAGGCAGGCACCTGGTATCAGCGCGACCTGGTGCTCGAGCCGCGCCTGTAGCGGTGCTTGAAGGGCGCGGAGACGCCTGCGGGGAAGGGGCGTCAGGAGGCGTTGACGTCGCTGGGGCGCATGAGGCGTTCCCAGCCGGCGTCGGCGGACATGCCGTAGGTGCGTAGGGCGGCGATGGGGTCGGGTTCGGTGGGGTGGTCGGCCGTGGGGAGGGAGACGCAGAACCTGGTGCCGCCGCCGGGGTTGTCCTCGACGGCGATCGAGCCGCCGTGGCGTTCGACGATGCGGCGGCAGATGGCCAGGCCGAGGCCGGTGCCGCCGTAGTCGGCCGGGCGGGCGCGGTAGAAGGACTCGAAGACGCGGGCCTTGTCGCCGTCGGGGATGCCGATGCCGCGGTCGGCGACGACGAGGACGATGCCGTCGGGGTCGGACACGGCGGTGACCTCGATGTGCGGGGTCTGGCCGGCGGGGGTGTACTTGATGGCGTTGCCGATCAGGTTGTCCACGACCAGGCGCAGCAGGCCCGGGTCGGCCTTGATGTGCGGCAGGTCGCCGATGTGGATGCGCGGCGTGGGTGGGAGGGCGACCGTGGACGCCTTCGCCAGTTGCATGGGCGGGGCGAGGGCGGTGCGGTCGGCGACGACGGACGCGACGACGGCGCCCAGGTCGACGTCGGTGAGATTGAGCGGCGCGTCGCGGGCGGTGGTGTAGGCGAGCAGGTCGTCGATGATCGACCGCATCCGGATCGCGCCCTGGCGGACCCGCTCGACCGCGACCTTCGCCGTGTCGGGGCGGCGCGGGGCGACCTGAGCGGCGCCGGGGCCGCAGAGCGCGGCGCCGGCCGAGAGCGCGTCGGCGGCGACGGCGGCGAAGCCGTGCACCGCGGTCAGCGGGCTCTTCAGGTCGTGGGCGACGACGGCGGCGAACTGGGCCAGTTCCGTCTCGTACCGGCGCAGCGCCGTGATGTCGTGCAGGACCGCGACCGCGCCGCGCGGGCCGCCGCCGGAGCGATCCAGCGGGCGGGCGCTGACGCTGACAAGGATGCCGTCGGGGTGGGTGGGGTTGCGGATCACCATCTCGACCCGGTCGACGGAGACGCCGCGCAGCGCCTTCACCATCGGCAGTTCCGCGGCGGGGAACGGGGTCGCGCGGTCCGGCAGGTAGGCGCCGTAGTGCGCGGGCCAGTCCTCGAGCGTGTCGGGGTCGCCGGCGGTGCCGAGCAGCTGGCGGGCCGCGGGGTTGTGCAGCAGCACGCGGCCGTCGGCGCCGACGACGGTGACGCCCTCGGCGAGGCTGGTGAGGATCGCCTGCTGCAGGGCGGCCTGGTCGCGGGCCTCGCGCTCGGCGGCGCGCAGCTCGCGGGTCGACTCGTGCACCAGGGTCATCGCCTTCGAGCGGCGGGTCGACAGCAGGTACACCAGCAGCGTGACGAGGACGGTCAGCGCGGCGCCGGCGGCGGTCGCGACGAGGGGCCGGTCGGTGTAGGCGCCCGGCAGGTCGCGCGGGTCGGCGCTGACCTCCAGGTGCCACACGCGTTGCGCGATGCCGATGTCCTTGGCCCGGCGCAGGGCGTTGCCGGGCATGGCGAGGCGGTGCACGGTCGCGATCGGCAGGAGCCCGCCGCCGGTCTGGGTCGCGGACAGCGTCGCGGTGACCCGGCGGTGCAGCACCTCGCCGAGCGCCCCGCCGAAGAATCCCTCGCCGCGCAGGCCGAGCACGACCCAGCCGCGCAGCGCGCCGTCCGCGCCGGTGACGGGCGTGGCGAGGCTGAGCGTGCGCCGCTGCCCGCCGGCGATCAGTGCCGCGTTGGACACCGTCGCGTGTCCGGACAGGCGCGCCTGCCGCATGACGTCGGCGAGGTCGGGGTTGTCGCCGAGGTCGCTGCCGCCCTCCAGCGGGGCGTTGCCGTCGAGCTGCCGCGCGTACACGCCGAAGTAGTGCTCCTGAACGCCTTCCGCGGGCTTGAGGGTGAGCCCGGTGGCGCCGGCGGCCCGCCACGCGTCCTGGACGGCGGCGACCTCCGGTACACCGGCGGGAACGACGAACACGAGGGCGGTGGCGCCGGCGAGCGACGGGATGCGGGACGTCGCACGGTCGAACGCCTGCGGGCTCAGCCCGTCGTGCGAGCCGAGCGCCGCCGCCACGTTGTCGATGGTGTCGACGTACCGGCGGACCTCCCCCGCGACCGCCGCCGCCGCCAGATCCGACTGGCGTTGGATTGCCAGCTGCGCCGAGCGCCGCTCCTTGCCGGTGATGACGCTCGTGACGCCGAGCGTGACGAGCGCCCCGAGGACCAGGACCGCGGCGGCGAGCGCCATCGAGCCGTACCACCTCATCGCGGCCGCCGCATCGCCCGCACCACGACCCGCTCGCTGGGCCGCACCGTCCGCGGCAACGCCACCCGCAGCTCGCTGTCGCCGGTGGCCACGCTGCCGCCGTGCTGCTCGGCGATCGCCCGCACCCAGGAGTCGAGCATGGTGAGCATGTGCCGCTGCCGCTCGGTGAGCGGGCCGGCCTGCTCCAGCACCTCGCTGTAGCCGCGGATGCCGGTGAGCGGCGTGCGCAGCTCGTGCGACAGCTGCCGCAGGTACTGCGGCTGCACCGCTGCGGTCATCCTCGCGGCCTCCAGACTCGAACCATCCGGAACCACCATAGTTGAGCTGATTTGTCCATATACTCGGTTCGGATGCTTCACATGGGAACGGGAGGTCGGTGCTCGTGTCGACGGTGCTCGTGGCCGAGGACGACCTCGCGATCCGGGAACTGCTGACGTTCCTGCTCGACACGTCCGGCCATCAGGTCATCGCCTGCGCCGACGGCGGCACGGCCCTGGACACGGCCCGCCGCGAACATCCCGACCTGGCGATCCTGGACGTCAGCATGCCCGGCATCAACGGCATCGAGGTCTGCCGCGCCCTGCGCGAGACCGCCGACACCGAGCTGATGCCCGTGCTGATCCTCACCTCCCACGGCCAGTGGCTGGACGTGAGCACCGGCTTCGACGCCGGCGCCGACGACTACCTGGTGAAGCCGTTCGAGCCGAGCGTCCTGCTGGAGCGCATCGAGACGCTGCTCTCCGAGGCCCCTGACTAAGCTCCCCGCATGGGGAAATGGACCGGCCGCGCGGCGGCGTTCGCGGACAGCTACGCCCATCTGTGCGCGTACACGGCGCCGGCGCTGCTGTCAGCCGCGGGGCTCGCACCGGGGATCAGGCTGCTCGACGTCGGCACGGGCACGGGGACGGTCGCGGCGCTCGCCGCCGCGGGCGGCGCCACGGTGACCGCGGTGGACGCCGAGCCGGGCATGGTCGAGCTCGCCCGCGCGGTCGTGCCCGAGGTCCTCCACGCCGGCCTGCCCGACCTGCCGCTGCCCGACGCCGCCTTCGACGCGGTGGTCGCGAACTTCGTCGTCAACCACGTCACCGACCCCGGCCGCGCGGTCGCCGAGCTGGTGCGCCTGACCACGCCGGGCGGGCGGGTGGCGGTCACCGTGTGGCCGCACCCGTCGCCGCCGCTGCAGCAGCTGTGGAGCGACGTCATGGCCGCCGCCGGGCTCACTCCGGCGCCATCGATCATCCCGCCGTCGCTGAACTTCGCCCGTACCGCCGAGGGCGTCACCGGCCTGCTCGCCGGCGCCGGCCTGCGGGACGTCACCTGCCACACGATCAGCTGGACGCACCGCACCGACGTCGACACCTGGTGGATCGGGCCCGCCAACGGCATGGGCGCCCTCGGCGAGGCGCTCGCCGGCCAGGACGCGGCGACGGTCGCCGCCGCCCGCGGCGCATACGAACGCCTCGCCGCCGGGTTCCTCGACGACGACGGCGCGCTCGCCCTGCCGACGGCGGCACTCCTGGCCTCGGGAAGCGCCCCGTCAATCCCGCGGTAGCGCGAACCCGATCACCGCGGCGGCGCTCCCGCCTTCGAGGCCGGCCTTCCCGGACGTGGCGGGTGCGGCCGCGCCGTCGTAGGGTGCTGCCATGCCCCGCCGCTGGATCGTGCCGCGTCGATGGCGGCCGCCCGCGGCGCGCGACACCGGGCCGACCGGCGCGTTCGTCGTCGCGCGGCGGCTGGCGACGGGTGGGCACGGCCCTGAGGACGTCATGTTCGACGCGGCGGGTGTCGTCGTCACCGGCACCGGTGACGGCCGGCTCCTGCGCCTCGGCCCCGCCGGCTCGCGCACGGTCGTCGCCGACACCGGCGGCCGCCCCCTCGGCGTGCAGCCGTGCCCCGACGGCAGCGTCCTGGTCTGCGACCACGACCGGGGCCTGCTGCGGGTCACCGCCGACGGCACGGTCGAGGTGCTCGTCGACACCGTGGACGGCGCGCCGCTCACGTTCGCCAGCAACGTCGTGCGGGGCGCGGACGGCACGATCTGGTTCACCACGTCGACGACCCGCTGGGACCTCGAACACCACCTCGGCGACATGTTCGAGCACACGTGCACCGGCCGCCTGATCCGCCGCGACCCCGACGGCACCGTCACCACCCTGCTGCACGACCTGAAGTTCGCCAACGGCCTGGTCCTCGCCCCCGACGGCTCCCTGCTGTTCGCCGAGACCGCCGGGTACCGCATCCGCCGCTGCCGGCCCGACGGCCGGGTCGAGCCCTTCGTGGAGAACCTGCCGGGCTTCCCCGACAACATGAGCCTCGGCAGCGACGGCCTGTTGTGGGTCGCGATCGCCGCGCCCCGCAACCCGCTGCTCGACCGCCTCCTGCCGCTGCCGGGCCTCCTGCGCCTCCTGGCCTGGAACCTGCCCGCGGCACTGCGCCCCAAGGCGACCCCGATCGCGTGGGTCATGGCCTTCACCCTCGACGGCCACCTCGTCCACGACCTGCGCACCACCGACGGCTCCTACGGCTTCGTCACCTCGGTCGCCGAACACGCCGGCACCGTCATCGCCGGCAGCCTCACCGCCACCGACGTCGCCGTCCTCGATCTCCCGGCCCGACCGGCCGGCTGAACGAAGCCGGCGCGGTGACGATCGCCGGCGGCCCGTCAGGTCACCCGGTCCGCGGCGACGAGCGCACTCAGATGGATGCCCCCGCTGGTTCCCGGCCTCGCGCCTTGAGCTGCCGAAGGCGGCGCCACCAGGACCATGGCCGGGTGAGGACGAGGCCGAGGACGAAGACGCCCCCGGAGATGGCGAGGGTCATGGCGTCGTCCTTCCAGCTCTGGGCGCCGGCCAGCGGATAGATCACGGTCGGGCTTCCGGTGTCGCGGGCGGGCAGCGTGTCCCCGACCTTGGCGCCGGGCGGCAGTCCCCCGGACAACCCCGTGTCCCGGCGCACCACGGTGCCGTCGTCGCTGACGAAGTCGCCGAACCAGCCGCATCGTTGCCGTGGCGGATCCCACCGGTCGCAAGGCCGGGGGTCGGTGAGGGTGAAGGTGCCCGTCACCCCGGCGCCCCGTGCCGCCCGCCAGGCCGGCACCGTCGTGATGGCCGCGCCCGCGGTGCCGACGCCGCCGAGCAGCAGCGCCAAGATGCCGAGGACCAGCAGCTTGGTTCGCGGGTTCGCGGCGATCACCGGCATGCGTCATCCTAGCCTGGTCACGGCGCGGGGCGGGTGTAGACCTCCTTCGGGATCGTGTAGGCGAGGTCGACCGCCGTCTCGATGGCTTCGTCGAGGTCCAGGTGGTGCTGGGCGACCAGGCCCGCCAGGTAGCCGGCGTCGATGCGGCGGGCCAGGTCGTGGCGGGCCGGGATCGAGGCGAACGCGCGGGTGTCGTCGACGAAGCCGGCCGTGTTGTAGAAGCCCGCCGTCTCCGTGACCGAGGCGCGGAAGCGGCGCAGGCCCTCGGGGCTGTCGAGGAACCACCACGGGGCGCCGAGGCGGACGGCGGGGTAGACGCCGGCGAGGGGGGCCAGCTCGCGGCTGTAGACCGTCTCGTCGACGGTGAACAGGATCAGGCGCAGCGCGGGGCGGCGGCCGAAGGACTGCAGCAGCGGGCGCAGCGAGCGGGTGAACTCGGCGGTGACCGGGATGTCGAAGCCGCGGTCCGGGCCGTACTGCTCGAACGCGGCGGTGCTGTGGTTGCGCAGGACGCCGGGGTGCAGCTGCATGACCAGGCCGTCCTCGCAGGACATGGCGGCCATCTCGTGCAGCATGTGGCCGGCGAACGCGCGGGCCTCCGAAGGGGTGACCTGGCCGGCGAGGGCGGCGGCGTAGATGCGGCGGGCCTCGGCCGGCGGCAGCGGGGTGGTGTCGGCGGACTCGTGGCCGTGGTCGGTGGCGAGGGCGCCCGCGGCGATGAACGCCTGCCGCCGGGCGCGCAGCGCCGCCAGGTAGCCGTCGTAGTCGTCGGTGGGGACGTCGGCGCGCTTGGCGAGCGCGGCCACGTCGGCGGTCCACCCAGGACGGTCGAGGTGGACGAGGGCGTCGGGGCGGAAGGTCGGGATGACCCGGCCCTCCCAACCCGAGGCGGCCAGGCGGGCGTGGGCGTCGAGGTCGTCCAGCGGCGAGTCGGTGGTGGCGAGCACCTCGATGCCGAACCGGGAGAACAGGGCCCGCGGGCGGAACTCCGGCGAGGCGAGGCGCGATGCCAGGGCGTCGTACAGCGCGTCGGCGGTGGCCGCGGACGGGACGACGGCGACGCCGAAGACCTCGACGAGCTCGTGAGTCAGCCAGTACCGCGACGGGGTGCCCCGGAAGAGCCGCCAGTTGGCGCAGAACGTCCGCCAGATCGCCCGCGGGTCGGTCGTCGCCGAGGGGCCCACGCCCAGCGCCTCCAGCGGTACACCCGCCGCATGCACCAACCGGGTCACGTAGTGGTCCGGGGTGATCAGCAGCGAGGCCGGGTCGCCGAACGGGGTGTCGTCGGCGAGGAGCGCGGCGTCGACGTGACCGTGCATGCAGACCAGCGGCAGCGACCGGGTCGCGGCGTAGACGGTGCGGGCGAGCTCCCTGGTCGTGGGGTCCGGTGGCAGGGCCCGGTCGGGGTCGAGGTGGAGCTGCGGCACCGTGGTGACTCCTCAGAGGTAGATCCCACAAACGTTCTCATCACTGTGTGCGCACGAAATCGCCGCGTCAAGAGTGAGCGTGAGGAATCTCTTGACATCGACCTACAAACGATTTCATGCTTGCCGTCATCACGAGACCCAGGGAGCGTGCTCGATGCCGGTGACGATCAAGGACGTGGCCCGCGTGGCCGGCGTGTCGCCGTCGACGGTGAGCCGGGCGCTGACCACACCCGCGCTCGTCCAGGCCGAGACCAGGTCCCGGGTCGAGCGGGCGGCCGCCGAGCTGGGCTACCAGCCCAACCGCGCGGCCCGCGGCCTGATCACCGGCCGCACCGGCAACATCGGGCTGATCGTGCCCGACCTCACCAACCCGTTCTTCCCGGGCGTCGTCAAGGGCGTGCAGAGCCGCGCCCGCGAGTCGGACTTCTCGGTCTTCCTCGCCGACACCGACGAGGACCCCAACGCCGAGGCCGGCCTGGTCAGGGCACTGAGCAAGCAGGTCGACGGCATCGTGCTCTGCTCGCCGCGCATGACCGAGGAGGACCTGCGCTCGGTCGCCGGCGAGACGCCGATCGTCATGCTCAACCGCCGGGTCGGCCAGATCTCGGCGATCACCATCGACAACGTCGACGGCATCCGGCAGGCCGTCGCGCACCTCGCCGCCCTCGGCCACCGGCGGATCGCCTACGTCGCCGGCCCGCGGGCGTCGTGGTCCAACCGGGAGCGGGCCAAGGCGCTGCGGGCGGTGACCGCGGCCGGCGACATCGAGCTCGTCGAGGTCGGCAACTTCGTGCCGCAGTTCGCCGGCGGTGTCGCGGCGGCGGACCTGGTGCTGGCGACCGGCGTCACCGCCGTCATCGCCTACAACGACCTGGTCGCGCTCGGCCTGCTGAACTGGTTCGCCACCCGCGGCGTGAAGGTGCCCGAGGCGATCAGCGTCATGGGCTTCGACGACATCGTGCTGTCCCAGATGGTCAGCCCGTCGCTCACCACCGTCGCCCAACCGCAGGAGCCGATCGGCCGCGCCGGCGTCGACATGCTGCTGCAGCTGCTCGAAGACCCCGACCGCGCCGCCCTCGCCCGCCGCGAGCTCCCGTCACAGCTCATGGTCCGCCACTCGACAGGCCGCCCACCCGCGGCCAGCACCACCTGAGCCACGCCGCACGACACCCCCTGAAGCGTGCACCAGAAGGGAATCCCGCTATGTCCCTGACCCGCAGACACTTCGCCGCACTGCTCACCCTCACGCTCGTCGCCGGCTGCGGCGCCCCGGCGAAGAACACCCCGTCGGCCGCGTCCAGCGGCGACCTGCCGCTCAAGCCCGCGTCCCCCGTGACGCTCAACATCCTCGACGTCGCCGGCAACCTGCAGCTCACCCAGGGCATGATCGACGAATTCGTGTCCGCGCACGGTGACACGATCAGCAAGGTCACCTACTCCAAGGCGACCGCGCCCGAGCTCGCGCCGAAGGTCAAGGCGCAGCAGAACGCCGGACGGGTCGACATCGACCTCGTGCTCACCGGTGTCGACGGCCTCGCCGCCGGTGTGGACCAGGGGCTCTGGCAGCCGTTGCTTCCCACGTACGCCCAGCGCCTGTCCAACATGAACAGCTACCTGCCCGGCGCCGCCGCGATGCAGAAGCTCGCCGGGGACTTCGGCGTCACCGTCACCTACTACCCGTCGGGCCCGCTGATCGAGTACCTGCCGGACAAGGTGCCGAACCCGCCGAAGAGCGCCGACGAGCTCCTCGCGTACGCGAAGGCCAACCCGGGCGCCGTCCAGTACGCCCGCCCCGCGAACTCCGGGCCCGGCCGCACGTTCCTGATGGGCCTGCCGTACCTGCTCGGCGACAAGGACCCGAAGGACCCGGTCAACGGCTGGGAGAAGACCTGGGCGTACCTCACCGAGCTCAACAAGTACGTCGAGCTGTACCCGAGCTCGACCAGCGAGACGATGAAGTCCCTCGCGAACGGTTCCGCCAAGATCATCGCGACGACGACCGGCTGGGACATCAACCCGCGCGTCCTCGGCCAGGTGCCGAAGGAGGCGAAGATCGGCTCGCTCAACGGCTTCCACTGGGTCACCGACGCGCACTACGCCGTCGTGCCGAAGGGCGTCTCCGCCGACAAGCAGGCCGCGATCCTGTTGCTGTTGCAAGACATGCTCAGCCCGAAGCAGCAGGCGAAGGCCTACGACAAGGGCTACTTCTACCCCGGCCCGGCGGTCAAGGACGTGCCGCTGTCGATGGCGCCCGCCGACAGCCAGAAGGCGATCACCGACTTCGGCCGCCCCGAGTACGACCAGCTCATCTCCGGTAACCCCCTGGAGGTCCCGCTCGACGCGAAGGCGCTCGTCGCCGCGTTCGACAAGTGGGACCGCGAGGTGGGCGGCGCGAAGGTGAAGAAGTGACCTTCAACCAGCTGCGGCTCGACGGCGTGACCCGGCGCTTCGGCGGCCAGGACGCGCTCGTCGACCTCAACCTGACGATCGAGCGGGGCGAGTTCATCGCCCTGCTCGGCCCGTCCGGCTGCGGCAAGTCGACCGCCCTCAACTGCCTCGCCGGCCTGCTGCCGCTCACCGCGGGCAGCATCTGGCAGGACGACACCCGCCTCGACACGCTGCTGCCGGAGAAGCGCGGCTTCGGCATGGTCTTCCAGAACTACGCCCTGTTCCCGCACCTGACGGTCGCGAAGAACATCGCGTTCGGGCTCCAGATGCGCCGCCTGCCCAGCGCCGAGATCCGCCGCCGCACCGACGAGGCGATCGCCCTGGTCCACCTGGAGCAGCAGGCGCGGAAGCTGCCCGGGCAGCTGTCCGGCGGGCAGCAGCAGCGGGTCGCGATCGCCCGCGCGGTCGTGCTGGAGCCGTCGCTGGTCCTGATGGACGAGCCACTGTCCAATCTGGACGCGAAGCTGCGGCTGGAGATGCGCACCGAGATCCGCCGCCTGCACCAGGCGCTCGGCCTCACCACCGTCTACGTGACGCACGACCAGGAGGAGGCGCTGTCGATGGCCGACCGCCTGGTCGTGCTCCGCAACGGGCGGGTCCAGCAGGTCGGCACCCCGGAGCAGCTGCACACCCAGCCCGCGAACCGGCACGTCGCCGACTTCATGGGCTTCCGCAACCTGCTGCCGATGAAGGTCGTCCACACCGGACCGTCCACAGTGGTGGAGGGCGGCGGGTTGACGCTGCACGGCACCCCCGTCGGCGACCTGACCGTCGGGGATGCCGTTGTCGCCGGTGTACGACCGGAGTCACTGCGGATCGCCGGCGACGGGTTCCCGGCCACCGTCGAGGTGGTGGAGTACCAGGGCCGCGAGGTGGCCGTGGAGGTCGTGACGGAGGCCGGACAGCGCCTGCACCTGCGCACCGGGACCCGGCCCGCGCCGGGCGACCAGGTCCGCCTCGCGGTGGACCCGTCGGCGCTGCTCGTGTTCCCCGCCGAAGGGGAGAGCTGATGGCCAAGGTGGCGCTGCGGCACCGGCTCGCCGAGCGCGGCGTCGACCGGCAGCTGCTCCTGCTCGGCCCCGCGCTGCTGTTCGTGGTGACGCTGTTCGTCTACCCGTTCTTCTACGGCATCGGGCTGTCGTTCCAACCCGAGGAGGGCGGGCCGTTCGCGGCCTACACGTCGTTCTTCAGCGACGCGTACGAGCGCGGCACCCTCACCACCACGCTGTGGCTGTCGCTGCCGGTGGCGCTGCTCAACGTCGGCGCGTCGGTGCCGATCGCCTACCGGATGCGGGGCAGGTTCCGCGGCAAGCGGCTGCTCACCACGCTCCTCGTCGTGCCGATCACCCTCGGCACGGTCCTCACCGCGCAGGGGCTGCTCAACTTCCTCGGCCCCACCGGCTGGTTCAACCGCACCCTGATGGCGGCCGGGATCATCGACGACCCGGTCCGGCTCACCCACAACTACTGGGGCGTGTTCTTCTCCCTCGTCATCACCGGCTTCCCGTTCGCGTTCCTGCTGGTGCTGTCGTACCTGTCGGGCATCGACCCGACCCTGGAGAAGGCCGCCGCGACCCTCGGCGCCGGCTGGGCGCAGCGCTTCCGGCGGATCACCCTGCCGCTGCTCGCGCCGGGCCTCGCCACCACGTTCTGCCTGACGTTCGTGCTCGCGTTCAGCGTGTTCCCGTCCGCAGTCCTCGTCGGCGACCCCGCCGGCGACACCCGCGTCATCTCCATCGCCGCCTGGCACGCCGGCTACGAACAGTACGACTACCCGAAGGCGTCCGCGATCGCGGTCGTCATGGGCCTCGTCGAGCTCGCCGTCATCGCCGCCGTCCTCGGCTGGCGGTCGCTGCTGTACACCGGATCCACCGGAGGCAAGGGATGAGACTCACCGCGCGTCCTGCCGCCTGGCTCGTCTGGGGTGTCGTCGCGTTCTTCTTCGTCAACCTGTTCGGCCTCGTCGGCTCCGTCGTCGTCAGTTCGTTCGGGACCCAATGGTTCGACACGTGGATGCCTTCCGGCTTCACCGGCCAGTGGTACGGCGAGGCGTGGCGCGACTTCGGGCTGCTCCCCGTCCTCGTCACCACCCTGGAGGTGTCCGCGCTCGTCGTCGGCATCTCCGTGCTCGTCGGCGTGCCCGCCTCCTACGTGCTGGCCCGCCGCGCGTTCCCCGGCCGGCGCGTCCTGTACCTGCTGTTCCTGCTGCCGATCCTGATGCCGCCGATCACGTACGGCATCCCCCTGGCGACCGTCCTCTACAAGTACGGGTTCGCCGGGCACATGACCGGGGTGGTGCTGGCGAACCTGGTGCCGTCGGTGCCGTTCGTCATCCTCACCATGACCCCGTTCATCGAGCAGATCGACCCCACCATCGAGCGTGCCGCCCGCATGTGCGGCGCCGGCACCCGCCAGATCTTCACCCGCATCCTCGCCCCGCTGCTCGTCCCCGGCATCCTCGCCGCGTCGATCCTCGTCCTCGTCCGCACCGTCGGCATGTTCGAGCTGACGTTCCTGACCGCCGGGCCCGACTCGACCACGCTCGTCGTCGCGCTCTACAACTCGATGTCCGCCGCCGGCATCCGCGCGCAGCAGTCCGTGGACGCGATGGCCGTCATCTACACCGGCACGATGCTCGTGCTGCTCGTCCTGGCGCTGCGCCTGGTGAACCCGACCCAGCTCGTCGCCCGGGTCAAGGAGGAGGACGTCACATGAGGATCAGCGAGGCCCGGGTCATCGTCACCTGCCCCGACCGCAACTTCGTCACGCTGAAGATCATCACCGACGAGGGCGTCACCGGCGTCGGCGACGCCACCCTCAACGGCCGCGAGCTGGCCGTCGCCAGCTACCTCACCGACCACGTGGTGCCGCAGCTCATCGGCCGCGACCCGACCCGCATCGAGGACACCTGGCAGTACCTGTACAAGGGCGCGTACTGGCGGCGCGGACCCGTCACGATGAGCGCGATCGCCGCCGTGGACACCGCCCTGTGGGACATCCTCGGCAAGATCGCTGGGCTGCCGGTGTACAAGCTGATCGGCGGCCGCTCCCGCGAGGGCGTCACCGTCTACGGCCACGCCAACGGATCCACGGTGGACGACGTGCTGGTGGAGGTCGCCAGGTACGTCGACCTCGGCTACAAGGCCATCCGGGTGCAGACCGGCGTCCCCGGGCTCGCCAGCACCTACGGCGTCTCCGGCGACAAGATGTACTACGAGCCCGCCGACGCCACCCTGCCGACCGAGAACGTGTGGTCCACGGCGAAGTACCTGAAGCACACGCCGTCGGTGTTCGCCCGCGTCCGCGACGAGTTCGGCCCCGACGTCAGGCTGCTGCACGACGTGCACCACCGGCTCACCCCGATCGAGGCCGCCCGGCTCGGCAAGAGTCTGGAACCGTACGACCTGACCTGGATCGAGGACCCCGTCCCCGCCGAGCTGCAGGACGGGTTCCGGCTCATCCGCCAGCACACCACCACCCCGATCGCCGTCGGCGAGGTGTTCAACACCGTCTGGGACTGCGAGCAGCTCATCCGCGAGCAGCTCATCGACTACATCCGCGCGACCGTCGTGCACGCCGGCGGCATCACCCACCTGCGGCGCATCTTCGACCTGGCGGCGCTGCACCACGTGCGGTCCGGCTCGCACGGCGCCACCGACCTGTCCCCGGTCTGCATGGCGGCCGCCCTGCACGTCGACGTCGCCATCCCGAACTTCGGGCTCCAGGAGTACATGCGGCACACGACCGCGACGGACGAGGTGTTCCCGCACGGGTACCACTTCGACGGCGGCTACCTGCACCCGTCCGAGGAGCCGGGGCTGGGCGTCGACATCGACGAGGAACTCGCCGCGCGGTACCCGTACAAGCCGGCGTCGCTGCCGGTGAACCGCCTCGAAGACGGGACGATGCACAGTTGGTGACCCGCCTGTCGATGTCCGCGCTGCGGTCGCTGCCCGCGTTGCCGTACGACCCGGCGGACGTGCGGGTCGGCATCGTGCACCTCGGCGTCGGCGCGTTCCACCGGGCGCACCAGGCCGTCTACACCGACGCCACCCTGGCCGCCGACCCGACCTGGGGGATCGCCGGCTTCACCCAGCGGTCCACGACCGTCCGGGACCAGCTCGCGCCGCAGGACTGCCTGTACACCGTCCTCGAACGGGGCGTCGGCGCCGGACCGCCGCGGATCATCGGCGCCCTGCGCGAGATCGGCCTGGCGTTCGAGCTGGTGAACAGGATCGCCGACCCGGCCGTGCGCCTGGTGACCCTCACCGTGACCGAAAAGGGTTACCGGCCCGGCAACGCGGTCGAGCGGCTCGTCGCCGGCCTGGAGCTGCGCCGCCGCGCCGACGCCGGGCCGCTCAGCGTGCTGCCGTGCGACAACCTGCCCGCCAACGGCGCCACCCTGCGCGGGATCGTCCTCGGCCACGCCGCCACCCTGCCGGCCGGTGACCGGCTGGTCGAGTGGATCGGCTCCTCGGTCGCGTTCCCGTCGTGCATGGTGGACCGGATCGTCCCCGCGACCTCCGCCGCCGATCTCGCCGATGTACAGCGGATCCTCGGCGTCCGCGACGAAGGCACGGTCGTCGCGGAACCCTTCAGCCAGTGGGTCATCGAGGACACGTTCGCCGCCGGGCGCCCCGCGTGGGACGCCACGTTCACCACGGACGTCGCGCCGTACGAGGCGGCGAAGCTGCGGCTGCTCAACGCGACCCACTCGCTGCTCGCGTACACCGGCGCCCTCGCCGGCCACGAGACGATCGCGGCGGCGCTGACCGACCCCGTCCTCGCCGACGCCGCGTGGCGCCTCATGACCGAGGACGCCGCGCCGACCCTGACCCTGCCGGACGGCTTCGACCTGCGCGGCTACCAGGAGTCGATCCTGCGCCGGTTCGCCGACCCGGCGCTCGGCCACCGGACCGTCCAGGTCGCCGCCGACGGGTCACTCAAGCTGCCGATCCGGCTGCTCGGCACCGCCCGCGACCGTCTCGATTCGGGACACACTCCACAGTGGACGGCTCTCGCCGTCGCGGCGTGGATGGTGTACGTCGCCACCCGCCAACCCGTCGAGGACCCGCAGGCGGCGGCGCTGGCGGCCGCGACGGCCGGCCGCTGCACCCCCGCCTCGCTCGTCGACGCGCTCCAGCCGTTCCTCGGGGACCCGCTCGGCACCACCTGGCGGGACCTGCTCGTCGAACAGGTCGCACGCCTGCGTTTCAACTGAACACGGCACCTCACCGCTGCCCCACCCGGGGCGGCGCGTACCGCCATACGTCCCGTTCGGGAGTGAACAATGCCCAGGATCGTCACGTGGCTCGCCACGGCCGTCATGGTCGTGGCCGCCAACGTGATCGCGGCGCCCCACGCGTCCGCGGCCACGTACACCCCGCCCGCGCTCCGGCAGCGGGTCGACCTCAACTCCGGCTGGCGCTTCACCAAGGGTGACGTCGCCGGCGCCGAGGCCACCGCCTTCAACGACAGCGGCTGGCAGCAGCTCAGCGTCCCGCACACCTGGAACGCCGCCGACGGCGCGGACGGGGGCGACAACTACTACCGCGGCGTCGGCTGGTACCGCCGGCACTACACCGTCCCGGCGTCCTTCGCCGGCAAGATGCTGTTCCTGCAGTTCGCCGGCGCGAACCAGGTCGCCGACGTGTGGGTCAACGGCACCTACCTCGGCAAGCACTCCGGCGGCTACTCCCGCTTCCGCTTCGGCGCCACGTCGGCGTTCAAGGTGGGGCAGGACAACGTCATCGCGGTCAAGGTGAACAACGCCAACAACGCCGACATCCCGCCGCTGTCCGCGGACTTCACGTTCTACGGCGGCATCTACCGCAACGTCAGCCTGCAGGTCGTCGACCCCCTGGCGGTGCGGATGCTCGACTCCGCCGGGCCCGGCGTCTACCTGCGGCAGCGGTCCGTCACCGCGGTGTCGGCGACCGTCGACGTGACCACGAAACTGTTCAACAACTTCACGTCGAGCCGCTCCGTCGTCGTCCGCACGGTCGTCACCGACGCGGCGGGCACCATCGTCGCGGACCAGTCGCTGCCCGCCCGTACCGTCGCCGCGAACGCCGGTGTGGACGTGGTGCAGACCGTCACCATCGCCAACCCGCACCGGTGGGACGGGCTCGCCGACCCGTACATGTACAAGGCGAACGTCGAGATCCGCTCCGACGGCCAGGTCACCGACGTGGTCACCGAGCCCCTCGGCCTGCGCACCTTCGGCGTCGACCCCGACACCGGCTTCACCCTCAACGGTCACCCGTACGACCTGCACGGCGTGAACCTGCACCAGGACCGCGCCGGGGTCGGCTGGGCCGTCGACGACACCCAGCACACCCAGGACTTCGACCTGATCCGCGAGATCGGCGCGACCACCATCCGGATGGCGCACTACCAGCACGACCAGAAGGACTACAACCTCGCCGACGAACGCGGCCTCGTCGTCTGGGCGGAGATCCCGCTCGTCAACGACACCACCAACTCCGCCGGCTACACGGCGAACGCCCGCCAGCAGATGATCGAGCTGATCCGGCAGAACTACAACCACCCGTCGATCGTCTTCTGGGGCATCGGCAACGAGCAGCGGGTCGACAACGCCGCCACCAACGCCCTGCTGGACAGCCTCGCCGGCCTCGTGAACACCGAGGACCCCGACCGGGTCTCGGTCTACGCCAGCTGCTGCGTCAGCGACACCGGCGCCGTCAACAACCACGCCGAGGCCAGCGGCTACAACAAGTACTTCGGCTGGTACAACGGCGGCTACAACGACCTCGGCGGGAACCTCGACAGCCTGCACGCCGCGAACCCGTCCCGCCGCATCGCCCTGTCCGAGTACGGTGCGGGCGCCAACACCACCCAGCACGCCCTCAACCCCGCCGCGCCCAGCCCCGGCGGCCAGTACCACCCCGAGGAGTACCAGGCGCTGCTGCACGAGGCGTCCTGGAAGCAGCTCGACGCCCGCCCGTACGTGTGGGGCACGTACGTGTGGAACATGTTCGACTTCGCCGCCGACGCGCGCAACGAGGGCGGCCAGCCCGGCATCAACGACAAGGGGCTCGTCACCCGTGACCGGGTCACCCGCAAGGACGCCTTCTACTTCTACAAGGCGAACTGGTCGGCGGCGCCCACCCTGTACATCACCAGCCGCCGCTGGACCCAGCGCACCACCGCCGCGACCGAGCTGAAGGTGTACTCGAACGCGGCATCCGTCACCGCCACCCTCAACGGCGTCTCGCTCGGCTCCCGCACCAGCGCCGACCACATCTTCAAGTGGACCGGTGTGACCCTGCGCGCCGGCGCCAACACCGTCCAGGTCACCGCCACCATCAACGGCACCCCCGTCACCGACACCGTGACCTGGAACTTGAACTGAGTGCCACGGGCGGTCCTTTCCGATGTCGAGAACGTGTTGCCGGCTCCGTCCATGGGGTAGGAACAACCGGTACCGTCCGCATCAGAAAGGACCGCCCGACATGGCTGTCGCCGAAGACCTCGACCGCGCCACCGACTCGAAGTGGGACTGGGTCGCCGAGCACACCCGCAAGTACCTGGCCTCCGGCGGCACCGAAGGGCACGAGTCGAACGGCGTGCTCACCCTCGTGCTCGCCACGACCGGCCGCCGGACCGGCGAGCCGCGCCGCAACTGCCTGATCTACGGCACCACGGGGGACGACTTCGTCGTCGTCGCCTCGAAGGGCGGCGCCGACGACGACCCGGCGTGGTTCAAGAACCTCGAGGCGGACCCGAGCGTCGGGGTGCAGGTCGGCACCCGCCGGTTCACCGCCCGCGCCCGCGTCGCGTCCCCGGCCGAGCGCGCCCCGCTCTGGACCCAGATGGCGGGCATCTTCCCGCTGTACGACGAGTACGCCCAGAAGACCGACCGCGAGATCCCGATCGTCCTGCTCACCCCGGTCGCCTAGGTGAGCTGGCGCAGGATCGACGGGTCGGTGATCTTGTGGTCGTCGGCCAGCAGCATGGCCTTCGACAGCACGATCGACAGCATGGCGTCGCCCTCGAAGGGGATGAAGCGCACCCCCGGGGTCTTGCCGGCGCCGGCCGGCACGATGCACAGGTAGCGGTCGTTCGGGGACATGAGGATGTTGCCGCTGCCGATGTGGATCCGGTACGTGTGGCGGCGGCCGTCGACGACGAGGTAGTGGCCGTCGAGCCGGGCCCGGTCGCGGATCTTCAGCCGCGGCAGCAGGTGCTCCAGGACCTGCCGGCGGACCTGGCCGTTGGCCGTCAGCTCGCCGAACGCGAACGACCGCCAGTAGCCGAACCGCGCGTCGTCGTCGCCGCGGTCGGCCCAGGTCGGGTCGGTGGCGATGGAGGTGACCCCGACGAACAGGTCGACGTCGCGCATCGCCTCGCTGAAGACCCGTCCCGGGACCTCAGCGAGGGGGACGTCCTGCCGCGCCCGGCCGCGGCCCCGCTCGAACCGGACCCGGTCGGTCGAGCAGAACTGCACGGGGTCGCCGCCGCCGTCGACGGCCTGCTCGTGGTGGAAGACGGCCGTCAGGCCGGCCGCGGGGAACTCCCGCTTCGCCTCGCCGTCGTAGCCGCCGTCCCAGCCGCCGAGGTAGTTGCTGCCCCACCGGCGCTCCTTCATAAGCGCGTAGGCCTGCTGGTACCGCAGGATGTGCGCCGCGAACCGGTTGGAGTAGAGGCGGGTCTCCTCCTCGGCGGGGGTCAGCAGGTACACCTCCCGGAATGCCTGCTTGAACGGCTGCGCCAGCTCGTGGTCGAGGATGTGCGCGCGCCAGGCGCGGACCTCCTCCGCATCGGCGTCCACCGGGTGCCACAGCCGCACCCGCGCCGCGTCGCCCGGTGTTTCCCCGCCGGGCAGGGTGAACCCGCCGTCCGCGTCCGGCAGGCCGGTGTACCGGTGGTCCCCGTCGCTGACCGTCCACAGCAGGCGGGTGGCGAGGCTGCCCGTGACCGGGTGCTCGGTGTACCGCTGCCGCCACACCGGGAAGGGCCAGTCGCGGTCCTCGACGAGCAGGTCCTCGAGGCGGGCGCGCTCGTCGGCGAGGGCCTTCTTCAGGTCGGCGGCGGCGCGGCGCACCTCCGCATCGGTCCTGTCCGCACCGTCGTCCCACGTCACGCGGACCCGGGCCCGCTCGTCGACCTCGATGAGCGCGGCTCCGAGGCGCCGCTGCCGCCGGCGGTCGAGGCCGCAGTCGGGAATCGTCAGCTCGGTGAGCTCCGAGCGGCTGATCCCGGCGGCGGCAGCGGCCTCGTCCAGCGCGGCCGCGATCTGCTTGAGCTTCCCGCGGTGCCGGGTGCCGCGCTGCATCCGCACGAGCGCGGCGATCGCGTCGGCGTCGCCGCGCCGGCCCAGCACCGCGTAGCAGGCGTTGAGCGGCTTCGGCTCGCGCAGCGTCGGCTCCAACGCCAGCACGACGTGCACCAGCCACTCCTCGCCGGACACCTGCGCCGCCCACAGCAGCCCCCGCACCAGGTCGGCGTTGTCCCGGCTGACCCGCAGGTGGAACGTCGCGTAGTCCTGCTCGACCGGTGCGGGCCGGCAGTTGTGAGCGAGATGCAGCAGGCGGTGCAGCAGCTCGAGCAGCCCGGCCCGGCCGTCCAGCAGCCCGGCGGCGCGCTGCACCCACGCCTTCGTCGGCCGCGGACCGGACGTCAGGGTCAGCGCGTGGTCGAGCAGCGGGCCGAGGTCATCGGCACCGGTCGGCGCGGACCGCAGCAGCGCGACCGCGGCCCGGCTCCAGCCGTCGCCGAGCCGGATCCGCCCCGCCCAGCCGGGCACGCCGCTGCCGGTGGTGTCCGCGAGCAGCGTCAGCCGCCGCACCAGCTCCGCCCGAGCCGCGGTGGACGCGCCGATCGCCTGCGCCTCCCAGAAGCGCTCCACGAGCTGGGCCCGGCCGGCCGCGTCCAGTCCTTCGGCGGCGCCCACGGCGACCCGGAGCACGGCCTCCGCCGACCCGCTGGACGCCTGCCGGGCGAGGTCGAACAGCAGCCCGACGTCGGTCACCGTCCACGCCGGCCAGCGGGCCTCCAGGTCGGGAAGGAGGCGGCCGGGCGCCCACGCTCCCCACCCGGAGTTGCCCGCCGCCCGCTCGACGAGCGCGACCGTGACGGACCGGACCTGCTCGTCTTCGAGGGACGGCAGCACGCGCCGCCGCACGTCCTCGACCGCGTCGGCGTTCAGCCCGGCGGGGTTGGGGAGCACCTGCGCGGCCCGGTCCCGGTGCGCGGCGAGCGCCTCGGCGGCGGCGGTCATCCGCCGACCAGTTGCACGAGGCGGATGAACACGACGCGGGACGCCTCGTCGAGCGTCAGCTCCTCGTCGAGGTCCTCCACCTGCCGGTCCCCGACGAGCACGAAGAACCCGTTCCGCTCGAAGGCGGCCTCCGCCGCGTCCGCCTGCCGCTCCCAGTCGATCCGCGCCGGCGTGGGCATCAGGTACCCGTTGAGATCCGCCTCGGCCGCCGTCGGCCGGACCAGCCCGTGGAACCGCTCGACCGGCCGCGCGTTGTACCGCGCGACCTCCTCCCGCACCCGCAGCCGGATCAGCTCCCGCAGCCGCACCGGCCCGGCGACGTCCAGCTCCAGCGCCCCGACGATCCGCCCGCCGGCCGTCTCGTCATGGATCATCACCCGCACGGCCGGAGCCTAGGCCACCCCGCCGACCCCTGTCACGACCCGCCCGCGCCCCGATCCCGATCCCGGAGCAGCGCCCGGCAGGCCTCCCGGTCCGGTGGCAGCCCGACCTCGGCGAGGCGCGACGGCGTGTCCGTCGCCCAGCCGCCCCAGACGGAGTCGTTGCCGACCAGCCGCCGCAGGAACTCCCGCTGGTTACCGGTGAGCGGCCGCTCCTGCCACCCGGCCGGAAACGCCACCCGCAGCAGCGGCCCCCACCCGTTCCCGGTCGTCCGGGCCTCCGGCGTGGCGACCACGAGGGCGCCGGGCACGAGCTCGTCGAAGCCGCCCGCCCGCTCTCCCGCCGCCGCCGCGAACTCCATGTGCAGCCGCAACCGTTGCAGCCGCGACCCTGGATCCAGCCAGTCGTCGTTGTCCGGGGTGTGCCGCAACGCCTCCTCCAGCGCCGCGACCGCACGGGCATCACCGGCGCTCGCCGGCGACAGCGCCGCGCAGGCCCGCACCGCCAACGCCGGCCGGTCCAGCAGGTCCGCCGTGTCGGCACCCAGCTCCGCCAACGCGTACGCCGCCGCCGCACCCACCCCGCCGTCATCCCGGCCGGCGACCGCCCGCAGCCGCCGAACCACAACCGCAACGCGATCCGCCACAGCAGTGCCCGCCATCAGGCCGCGGCACTCCGGCAGCAGCAACTGGACGCACCGGGTCACCGCGAACACCGCGGCGTGGCCGATCCGGACGTCGGCGTCGTCGAGGTACGGCAGCACGGCGTCGAGCACATCCCCGGCCACCGCCCGCACCCCGAGCCGCTCCGGCGCCTCCTCCCCGGCGATCAGATCCGCCAGCAGCAGACCTTCGGCACC
The DNA here is from genome assembly GCF_040654975.1 of Dactylosporangium sp. NPDC050588. Taxonomy (NCBI): domain Bacteria; kingdom Bacillati; phylum Actinomycetota; class Actinomycetes; order Micromonosporales; family Micromonosporaceae; genus Dactylosporangium; species Dactylosporangium sp. NPDC050588. The sequence continues at coordinate 69,112 of NZ_JBFAJA010000017.1, forward strand.
CGCCGCGACGGCCGCCGCCTTCGCCCGCAACTCCTCATCGGTGCCGCCCCATGCCGGCGCGGTCGCCGCGTTGCCCAGCATCTCCAGCAGCCGGGCCCGCAGCGGCAACCGCGGATCGGAGAAGCCGGACACCCACACCCCGGCGGACCGCGCGTCGGTGAGCGCCGCAACGATCACCGGGATCAACGGCACGGTCGCCGGACGCGACTGCCCGCACGTCAAGCCGGCCCTCTCCAGGAAGTCGACCGCGAGAAAGCGCCGGCGCTGCGCAAGCACACCGGCGTGGTCAGGTCATCAGGAGCAGGGCGGCCACGGCCAGGGCGCCGAGGGCGAGCTCCGCCAGGGTCAGGATCAGCACCACGCGGCGCCTCGTCCACCAGGAGACGGAGAGCACGACCATCGGGGCGATGAGGACGTAGGAGAACGTCGTCCAGTGCGCGACGCGCAGCGCGCGGGACTGCTCGGGGGTCGGGTCGACGTCGGAGTCGGGGCCGAGCTGGCCGATGGCGTAGAGCCAGATCATCGGGCTCAGCAGCCACAGCAGCATGAGCGCGAGCAGCAGCATGGACAGGGGTGCCCGGCGCCAGGTGAACGGCGCCGGGGCGGGCCGGGCGGACATGCCGGTCAAGGTAGCCGCGGTGATCAAGTGCGCCGCCGGAGCGGGTCAGCGGCGGCTGGCCGCCGAAGCCGCGGGTGGCCGCATGCGGTTCCACCACTGGGACAGCGCGACGGCGAGCAGGACCAGCAGGGCGCCGGCGAGGGCGAACCACGACGTCAGCTCGGTCTTCTTGCGCTGGAGGGTGACCTGGCTGGGCAGGTCGCGGAGCACGTCGCCGAGGGCTTCGGCGTCCTCGGCCTTGAAGTACTTGCCGCCGGTGGTTTCGGCGACCTTCGTGAGGGTGCCCTCGTCCATGTCCTGGAAGCGGCCGCGGCCGCCGAACTGGCCGCCGGGGCCGGGGCCGCCGCGGAACTGGCCGCCGCCGCTGCTGATCTGGTCGCTGGAGCAGACCATCGGGGAGGGGACGGAGGTGCCGAAGCCGATCGTGTAGACGCGCAGGCGGCGGGCCTCGGCGGCGGCCGCGGCGGTCATCGGGTCGACGCCGTCGGTGTTGCGGCCGTCGGTGAGCACGACGATGGTGTCGGGCTCGTACTCGCCGGTGGCGGCGCCGTCGTCGGGGACCTCGACGCCGGTCGGTGGGACGTCGGGGTTGATCTCGGCGATGGCGTCGATGGAGGTGAGGATGGCCAGGCCGATCGCGGTGCCGCGGGCGGTGCGCAGGCCGTCGATGGCGTCGAGGAGTTGCTTGGTGTCGGTGGTCGGCGGCACGATCAGCCCGGCGATGCCGGAGAACGCGACTAGGCCGATCTTCTGGTTGCCGTCGTGGTCCTTGATGAACTCCCGGGCGGCCTTCTGCGCGGCGGTGAGCCGGTTGGGTGAGACGTCGGTGGAGCACATCGAGCCGGACACGTCCATCGCCAGGATGATCGTCGCGGCGCTGTCCGGCACGACGACGGACGCCTCCGGCCGGGCGGCGGCGGTGCCGGTGACGAGCAGTCCAGCGGCGAAGAGCCACAGCGGGATCCGGCGTTTCCATGATGTACGGCCGGGCAGCGCCGCCCGGATCAGCCCCACGCTCGGCAGCCGGACCGCGGCGCGGCGGCGACGGCGGCGGGTCCACCAGCGGACCGCGAGGAGCAGCGGAAACGCCAGCAGCGCGACGAGGGCCCACGGCCAGTGCAGCGACATCAGAGGATCCGTCCGAACCAGGTGGTCATCAGTACTCCCCCGATGGTGAGCAGCAGCACGGCGAGCGCCGCGGCGGCGCCGGTCAGCTCGACCGGCTTCGTCTGCACTGTGAGCCGGAGGTCCAGCGACTCGTACACGTCGTGGAGGGCCTCGGCGTTCTCGGCGCGGTGGTAGCTGCCGGTGGTGGTCTTCGCGACCTCGGTGAGCAGCTCCTCGTCCAGGGATGTCGCGACCTGGAAGCCGTCGACCTCGACGGTGGTGCCGTCGACGGTGCCGACGCCCACGGTCTCGATGTGGACGCCCGCGGTCGCTGCGAGCTGGGCGGCGGCGACGGCGTCGGGTCCGCCGGTGTTCTCGCCGTCGGAGAGCAGCACGATGGTGGCGTTGCCCCAGTACCCGAGGTCCGGTGCGGGCCGGCCGTCCTCCGGGAGGGTGGCGGGCTTGCCGGCGATGACGGTGAGGGAGGCGAGGATCGCCTGGCCGAGGGAGGTGCCGCCGTTGACCCGGAGCCGTTTGATGGCGGCGGTCGTCGCGGCCCGGTCCTCGGACGGCTGCTGGGTGGTGAGCGCGCCCTCGTCGAACGCGACGACGCCGATGCTGACGCTGTCGGGCTGCGCGTCGGCGAACTCGATCGCGGCGGCCTGGGCAGCGGCGAGCCTGGTGGGTGCGACGTCGTCGGCGCCCATGCTGTTGGACACGTCGAACGCGAGGATGACGGTCCCGGCGGCGCGGGCCACCGGCAGCTCGGCCTGGGGACGGGCGACGGAGAGCAGCAGCAGGGTCAGCGCGACGAGAAACAGCACGGGCGGCACGTGGCGGCGGATCCGGTCCTTGCCCACAGCGAGGCCGGCGGACCGCAAAGCCAGACCACGCTGCCGCTGCAGCCACCAGTAACCGCCGGCGACAGCGGCGGCGACGACCACTCCGGCAACCAGCAGCCAAGGGTTCTGAAAGGTCATGCCGACGCCTCCGCTGCGCTCCGGCACCGGCCTGAGCTCCACCCTGCACCCATGACTCGCGGGTCCTCGCTCCGCTGCGGCCCGCTCACGCCGACGCCTCCGCTGCGCTCCGGCACCGGCCTGAGCTCCACCCTGCACCCATGATTCGCGGGTCCTCGCTCCGCTGCGGCCCGCTCATGAGCGGCGCCGCTTCGACCAGCGGACCATGTCGACCAGGGCGAGGAGCGGGTCCTGGTCGGTGGTGACGAGGTGCGGGGTCACGCGCGCCCGGCGCATCGCCGCCGCGACCGCGGCCTCGCGGCCGTCGACCTCCTCGCGCAGCCGCTGCTGGAAGAGCGGGTCGCTGGTGTCGACGAGGACCTGCTCCCCGGTCTCGGCGTCCTCGACGAGGACCAGGCCCAGGTCCGGCAGGTCCAGCTCCATCGGGTCGGCGACCCGGATCGCGACGACCTCGTGCCGGTGGGTGAGCCGCGTCAGCGACGACTCCCAGTTGACGGTGTCGCCGCTGATGAAGTCGGAGATGACGAACACCAGGGACCGGCGGCGGGCCTGCGACGCGGCGAGGCGCAGCATCCCGTCGACATCCGTGGCGGCGCCCGGCTTGTCCCCGACGGCCGAAGCGGCCCGGGAGATCTCGTGGGCGAGCCGCAGGACGTGGTTGCGGCCGGTGCGCGGCGGGACGACCCGCTGCAGCCCGTTGTCGTAGAGGACGGCGCCGATCCGGTTGCCTCCTTTCGTGAAGAGCCGCGCGAGGCAGACCGCCAGCTCGGTGAGCAGGCCGTCCTTGCCGCCGGAGGTGCCGAAGCGCATCGAGGCCGACAGGTCGAGGACCAGCCAGGCGGTGAGCTCACGGTCCTCGGTGTACTGGCGCACGTAGGGCTCGTCCAGCCGCGCCGTGACGTTCCAGTCGATGTGGCGGACGTCGTCCTCGTGCGTGTACTCGCGCGGGTCGGCGAAGTCGATACCGGAACCGCGGAAGACCGTGCGGTAGGAGCCCAGCAACTGCCCGTCGAGTCTTCGGATCACCTGCCACTCCAGGCGCCGCAGCAGCCGGTCGGGTGCGCTCGTCACGGTCAGCGGCTTCCGCTGCGCACCGGCGCCGGCACCGGCAGCGCCGCCATGACCCGGGTGAGGATCGTGTCGGCGGTGATGTCGTCGGACAGCGCCTCGTAGGACAGCACGAGCCGGTGCCGGAACACGTCGAGGGCGAGCTCGGTCAGGTCGCGTGGGATGACGTAGTCGCGGCCGCGGATGAACGCGAGGGCCCGCGCGGCGAGGACCAGGTTGATCGAGGCGCGCGGGCTGGCGCCGAAGCTGATGTACCGCGCGAGGTCGCCCTGCCCGACCTCCTCGGGCCGGCGGGTCGCGTTGGCGAGGCGGACGGAGTACTCGATGAGCGCCGGGTCGACGTAGACCTGCTCGACCTCGCCCTGCATCTCGATCAGCCGGGTGGGGTCGACGATCGCCTGCAGCAGCGGCGCCGGGGAGATGGCCCGCTCGACGATGACGAACTCCTCCGTCGGGCTCGGGTAGCCGACGACGACCTTCATCATGAACCGGTCGACCTGCGCCTCGGGCAGCGGATACGTGCCCTCGGACTCGATCGGGTTCTGGGTGGCCATGACCAGGAACGGCCGCGGGATGTGGTGCGTCTCCCGGCCGATCGTCACCTGCTGCTCCTGCATGACCTCCAGCAGCGCGCTCTGCACCTTCGCCGGCGCCCGGTTGATCTCGTCGGCGAGCAGCAGGTTGGTGAACACGGGTCCGAGCGACACCTGGAACTGGCCACTGACCTGGTGATACACGCGGGTGCCGACGATGTCGGCGGGCACCAGGTCGGGGGTGAACTGGACGCGGTGGAACTGCCCGCCGATCGCCGACGCGAGCGCCTTCACGGCGAGGGTCTTGGCCAGACCGGGGACGCCCTCGACGAGGATGTGCCCGCGCGACAGCAGGGCGACCATGAGCCGCTCCAGGAGCGCGTCCTGCCCGACGATGGTCTTCTTGACCTCGTACAGGACCTGCTCGACCGCGCTGGTGATGCCGCTTTCGGATGGTGTGTCCACGTATCGTCCTTACGTCTGCGAGCGGGTGCTTACTGCTGTGGTGCCTGGTCTCCGCCACCCGCGCCGAGGGCGGCGCCGATCGGCACGGCGAAGCCGACGCCGACGAACGTGCCGGCGGAGGTCGGGTTGGCGAGGGCCACGACGATCGCGATCGTCTCGCCCTTGGCGTTGAGGAGCGGGCCGCCGGAGCTGCCGGGGTTCACAGCCGCGTCGAACTGGATGAGGCCGGTGAGCTTGGTGCCGTCGGGGTTGGTCGCGGTGCGTTGCAGGCCGGACACGACACCGGCGGTGGCGCTGCTGGTGAGCCCGAGCTGGTTGCCGATGGCGATGACGGTGTTGCCGACGGCGAGCCGCTCGGAGTTGCCGATGACGGCGGGGACCAGCACGTCCGGCAGTCCTTCGGGGGCGAGCGCGGCGATGTCGAGGGCCGGGTCGGACTGGGCGACCTTCGCCGGGGTCCTGGTGCCGTCGGCGAAGACGACCTGGATGCCGGCGGCGCCCTCGACGACGTGGAACGCGGTCAGGATGATCCCCTGCGCACTGGCGACGACGCCGGTGCCGGTCGCGGTGACGGCCTCGCCGTTCATGGCCTGGATGGTGACGACCGACGGGGCGACGGCCGCGTAGACCTGCGCGATCGTGGGCGGCCCGGACGCCGACGGCGAGGGCGACGCCGACGGGCGCGGCTTCGCCGTCTCGGCTCCGCCGCCGCCGGCCTGGAACGCGACGTAGGCGGTCAATGCCAGCGCGAGCAGGACCACGGCGGCGAGCACCACGTTCCTGCGGGGAGCGGGCAGCTTCGGCCACTGCCGGGGCGGGCGCGGCGGGGCGTCGGCACCCTGGGCGAGGACGTCGCCCTGGGCCGGGACATCGAACTCGACCTCAAGGTCGCGTGGTGCCTCCTCGCGGCGCATGCAACCAACGTAACGGTGCTTCCTGGGAGCCAGGTAAGAACTTCCTGCCAAATCAAATTCTCATCCGGCAATCACCGGGTCCTGATGTCCTTTCCCGGCGGGTGCCGATCGTTCCATGGTTGAGTTCCCGAGATGGAAGGAGCGGTCCGATGCCGCAGTACCTCGCACTGACCTACACCGCCGACGTCGACTGGTGGGCGCCGGAGCAGGCGGCCGAACTCGCCGAGTACCGGCAGTTCGCGGTCGACAACGCCGGCAGCCTCCGGGCGAGCGCCGTCCTGCACCCGACGGCGACGGCGACCGTGGTCCGGGTGGAGGGCGCCCGCGGCGGGAAGGTCGTCACGACCGACGGCCCGTACGCGGAGACGAAGGAGGCCCTGACCGGCTACTACCTGATCGAGGCCGCCGACCTGGACGAGGCCGTCGCGATCGCCGCGCAGATCCCGGCGGCGTGGGGCGGCGCCGTCGAGGTCCGCCCGGTCATCGCCGCCAGGTAGGCGGCGTGCACGACGCCGTCGCCGAGACGGTCCGGGTGGAAGGGGCGCGGATCCTCGCGACCCTGATCCGGACCGTCGGCGACGTCCAGATCGCCGAGGACGCCGTGCAGGAGGCGGCCCTCGCCGCCCTCGGGGCGTGGCCGGTGACCGGGGTGCCGCCGCAGCCCCGCGCGTGGCTCACCGTCACCGCCCGCCGCAAGGCCATCGACATCCTGCGCCGCGAGCAGGCCCGCCGCGGCAAGGAGGAGGAAGGCACCCGGATGATCGAGCTGGCCCGCGCGGACCTGCCGCCCGACGAGGTCGTGCACGACGACCTGCTCCGGCTCATCTTCACCTGCTGCCATCCGGCGCTGTCGCCCCCGACGCAGGTCGCCCTCGCGCTGCGGACGCTGTGCGGCCTGTCGCCCGCGCAGATCGCCGGGCTGCTGCTCAGTACCGAGGCGGCGACGGAGAAACGGCTCACCCGCGCCCGGCAGAAGATCGCCGCCGCGCACATCCCCTACCGGGTGCCGGCGCCCGCGGAGCTCCCGGCGCGGCTCCCCGCGGTGTGCGGCGTGATCCACAGCCTGTACACGTCGGGGCACGCCACCTTTGACGTGGACGCCTGCCGTGAGGCGGTCCGGCTCGCCGAGCTGCTGCACGCGCTGCTCCCCGGCCAGCCCGCGCCCGGCGCCGTCCTCGCGCTGCTGCTGCTCACCGAGGCCCGCCGGCCCGCCCGCCTCGACGCCTCCGGCGCCGCGGTCACCCTCGACTGCCAGGACCGCACGCGGTGGGACGCGGCGGCGATCGCCCGCGGGATCGCGCTGCTCAACGCGTCGCTGGAGGCGTCGCGGCGGCGCGCCGACCCGTATCAGCTGCAGGCCGCGATCGCCGCGGAGCACGCCCGCGCCGCCTCCTACGACGGCACCGACTGGCCGGAGATCGTGCGCCTGTACGACCTGCTCATGTCGGTCGCCCCGAACCCCGCGGCGGGGCTGGCCCGGGCCGTCGCCGCCGCGGAGGCGTCGGGTCCGGCGGCCGGCCTCGCCCTGCTCGCGGACCTGCCGCCGGATCCGCGCTGGCACGCGGTGCGCGCCGATCTGCTCGCCCGGGCCGGCCGCCACGCGGAGGCGGTCGAGGCCCTCACCTCGTCCCTCGCCGGCACCGTCACCGACGTGGAGCGCCGCCACCGCGAGCAGCGCCTCGCCGAGCTGCGCGGGCTGGCCTGACATGTCCGACATCCTGGCGGCGGCGCTGCGCCGGTACCCCGGCGACGAGATCGGCCGGATGCTGGGTGCCCCGGCGCTGCGGGCCGGCGGGCGCTGCTACGCCTTCGTCGCCGGCGACGACCTGATCGTGAAGCTGCCGGCGGCCCGGGTCGCGGAGCTCGTCGCGGGCGGGGCCGGCCGGCCGTGCTCGCCGCGCCCGGGCCGGCCGATGCGCGAGTGGGTCCGCGTCCAGCCCGACCTGTCCTACGTCGTGGAGGCCCGGACGTTCGTCGCCGGCCCGTCACCCGGCTGATCTCCAGGCTGATCACCGGCGATGCCCCGCAGCATCGGCAGGTTCTTGCTGATGATGCCGGAGACGCCGAGCTCGCGGGCCCGGGCCAGGTCGCCCTCAGTGTCGACCGACCACACCATGACGAGGTCGCAGTGCTGGTGCAGCTCCTCGACGACCTGCGGGGTGAGCAGGCTGAGCCGGATGGACAGCCCGGCGACCCGCTGCCGGCGGACCAGCAGCCGCGCCTTGGCCAGCTCGCGCTTGTTGCCCGCCGAGTAGATCCGCCGTACGTGCGGCTGGTCCTCGAACGCGTCCAGCATCCGCCACTGCCTGGAGCACACCGCCACCGGCGCCCCGGGCGCGGCCTCCCGCAGCGCGGCCGCGGTCGCCGGCGCCACCCCGAGGAACGGCCCCTTCAGGTCCAGCATCAGCCGTGGGTCCCCCGCCGCCGTCGCGAGCACCTCGGCCAGCAGCGGCACCGGCGTGTCGCGGCGGCGCGCCACGTCCCGCCACGGCTCCCACAGCAGCTGCGGCCCGAGCGCCTTGGCGTGCCGCATCTCCAGGGCACCCCGGTACAGCCGGACGTCCGCCTCGACGAGGTCGACCCCGGCGTCGAGCGCGTCCCGCAGCTCCGCCAGGTTGTTGCCCGCCCGGTGCGCACACAGCAGCATCCCCGTCACCGCGACACGATAACGCGCCTGGCGGGCGGCCCGGCAAAGCCCGGCCGCCCGTGTGGCGAACGGTCAGTAACCGATGGCGGTGGCGGCGACGTCGCGCATCGAGGTGGCGGTCGCGGCGGCGGCGTACAGGTTGCTGAGCGGGCGGGGCGACTCGCGACGCGGCTGAGCGCGGCGGGCGCGCCGAGGTCGACCTGGATCCACGCGTTGGCCGTGAAGGCGCTGGACCAGCGGGTGCCGGTGTTGCCGTCGACGGCGGCGGTCGCGGGCGTGCCGGCGTGCTCCACCGACGACGCGGTGACCGGCTTGTTCTGGGAGAGGACGGCCTCGGCGGCGCCGGCGGGCGGCGGGGCCGCGACCAGGCCGGCGGTGAGGAGGGCGAGGACGGCGAGCAGGCGGGATCTCATTGCGATGCGCTCCAAGCGATGGCGGGGTCGAGAGAGCGCTCTCTCAGACCGCCACTGTGAACCGCATGCGCACGCCTGTCAATCCCTCGGAGAGCGCTCCCCCACCGAGGCGATCGGACGCAGGGCGCGGCGGCGCACGTCGTCGCCGCGGTCCCAGACCAGCTCCTCGAACCGCGCGCCGGCCGGGTCGTTGCCCTCGGCGATCAGCTCGCGCCGGGCGGCCCGGGCCGCCGACACGCGGTGCCGGAAGTCGTTGAACACCTGCACCTCGCCCTCCGGCCACTCCAGCTCCAGGTAGTCCATGCCCCGGTGCGCGTTCTGGCCGAGCAGGTAGGCGCCGGGGGCGTAGGCGCGCAGGTCGGGCGCGGACGCGGTCAGCGCGAGCAGCCCGCCGACCCGGCCGATCCGCGTCCGCGGTCGCCGCACCGGCACGAACGGCGGCGACTCCACGCTGCGCGTCCGCTCATACCAAGGGATCGCCCGCTCCGCCGCCACCGGGTCGAGGCCGTGCGTGTGCCAGCGGACGGTGCCCTCGGGCGCGCCGCGCAGCGGCAGCTGACGCCGCAGGTCCCGGAACGCGCGGGTGCTCATGCCGGTCAGGTCCGACGGCACCAGCACGATCGGATCGCCGGGGACGGCGTCGAACGGGTTCGGGTCGATGTGCGGCAGGTCGATGACCACCAGCGTGTTCTGGCGCCGCTGGAACGACAGCCCCCACAGCAACCGGCCCAGCAGCCGCGCGCTGCGCCAGTCGCCCAGGATGTGCCACGTCCCGTGGTGGAAGTTCGTGCTGAACCGGCAGTCGGTGCCGGGCCGCGGCGAGATGACCGTGCGCGCGCGGCCGTCCAGCCACACCGTCCTGCGGTGCAGCTTCATGCGGTCCCCGACGTGACCGGCGCCCGCCGGCCGCTGCTGACGTTGCACGTCCACCTCCGGCGCACAGTGCAGCACCGGCGCCGCCGCACCGGCAACGCATTTCGATGCCGGGTAAGGTCGGCCGGGTGTTCGACGCGTTCTTCCGGCGCGCGACGGGTGGCCCGCCGGACCCGGTGCTGGCCGGCCTCGCCCGCGACGGGATGCCCGGCACGGTCCCGGCCGTCCCTGACCCGTCGCACCTGGTGCTCGTGTGGCTTTGGCGGCGTCTGTACGAGCTGGCGCCGCGCCGGCTGCTGCTCGCGCTGCCGCACGGGGCCCCGCTGGAACCGGTCGCCGGGGACGTCGCGCGGTGGCTCGAGGCGCTCGACCTGACCGGCGAGGTCAGCGTGCACGTGGTGATGGGCGGCGCCGGCGAGGCCGACCGGCGGTGGCGCCTGCACCCGCACCGGCCCGCGGTGGTGATCGGGTCCGCCGACGCGCTCGCCAGCAAGGCCCTCAACCGTGGCTACGGGCTGTTCCCGGGGACGTGGCCGATCGACTTCGCCCTCGTCACCAACGGCGCGCACTGGATCGTCGCCGAGCCGCACCGGTCCCCCACCGCGACCGCCACCCTGCGGCGGCTGCTGTCGTTCGCCGCGCCGGACGGGCCGTGGCCGACCGCCGAGCCGCTGTCGCTCACCTGCGTGTCGCCGGCTCCGGCCGCCGCGTCGCCTCCGCTCGGGCAGGAGGATCTCCTCGCCCTGTTCGACACGACGGCCGCCGTCGACGTGACGCCGTACCTCTCCGAGACCGGCGACTTCGACGTGCAGGTCGCGTGGGCGCGGTGGACGCCGGCCGACGGCTCGGGACGGCCCGTGCCGGAGGTCCGGCCGCCGGAGCAGCGGTGGCGGACCCCGGTGCCGTCCCGCACCGTCCGGGCCTTCGCCGGCCGGGTCGCCGTCTGGTGGTTCGACCACGCCGGCGGCGGCTGGGCCCGGGTGACGGCGGACTCGCCGCTGCGGCCCGGGGAGACCGTCCTCGTGGCCGCGCACGACGGCGGCCTCGACGCGTCCCCCGGCGGGCCGGTGGACCCGGCGCCCGACGTGGACCCGGTCCCGCGGCCGGTCGGTCCGGGCACCGGGTGGCTGTCGCTCGACCAGCACAGCGCCGACGTCCGCGACCAGGTCCGGGCGCTGCTGAGCACCATCGGCCCCGACCTGCCGCCGGGCGCGGCGCACGCCGCCGTCACCGCCGGATTCGCGCACGACCTCGGCAAGGCGCACCCGACGTGGCAGGACGCGCTGTGCCGCCTGGCCGGCGACCCCGAGCCGGCGTGGATCACCGCGGGCCGGCCGTGGGCGAAGTCGGGGATCGACGCGCCGCTGCGGTTCCGCGACGACGTCGCCTACCGGCACGAGTTCGGGTCGCTGCTGCTGCTCGACGGGCCGATGCGCGGGCTGCTCGACGGCGTCGACGACCCCGACCTCGTCCGCTACCTGGTCCTGGCCCACCACGGCAACCTCCGCCTGCGCGTGCCGCTGCCCGGAGACGTCGGCGCCGGCCTGGCCGTCGCCGTGCCGGCGTTGCTCGGGCAGCCCGCCGGCGTCCTGACGGGCGACCCGACGGTCGGGTGGCCGGCGACGGCTGCCGGGCTGCGCGACCGGCACGGGCCGTTCGTCCTCGCATACCTGGAGATGCTGGTCAGGGTCGCGGACTGGCGGGCGAGCGCGGGGCTGCCGGACGCGTCGTGACCGGGCTTGACCGCGGGTGTCAGGCTCGGGGTCATGCCTTCGAAGCCGGCGCCCCCGGTCGGGGCGGCGCCGGCGCGCCGCCGCTGGTGGCAGTGGCGCACCGTCCGTGGACTGGCGATGCTCGCCGCCGCCGGCCTGCACAGCGTGCTGCTGCTCATCGTCGGCAGCGTGCTCTGGGTCCGTTCGTCCGCCGACGGCCACCTGTACACCGAGCAGACGGTGCCGGTCGCGCCGGTCGCGCTGGTGTTCGGCGCGCAGGTGTACGCCGACGGGACCCCCTCGCCGTTCCTGGAGGCGCGGCTGGAGCTCGCCCGCCGCCTGCTCGAGACCGGGAAGGTCAAGGTGCTGCTCGTCTCCGGCGACAACATGCACCACGACTACGACGAGCCCACCGCGATGCGCGCCTGGCTGATGGAGCACGGCGTGCCCGACCGGAAGATCGTCCGGGACTACGCCGGCTTCGACACCTACGACACGTGCGCCCGCGCGAAGCGCGTCTTCGGCGTCACCCAGGTGACCGTGGTGACGCAGTCGTTCCACCTGCCCCGCGCGGTCATGCTGTGCCGCCGGCTCGGCCTGGACGCCGCCGGGGTCGGCGACGACAGCGTCAGCAAGTACACGTCCGTGTGGCGGGCCAACGCGCGCCGCGAGTACCCGGCCTGCGTCAAGGTCGTCTACGACGTGGCGTCCGGCCGCGACCCCGTCTACCTCGGGCAGCACGAGACCGGCGTGGAGGACGCGCTACGCTCCGGCTGATTTCCGCGGACCGCTCAACCTCCGCCGCGCCCGCCCCCGTCGGACGGGGTGAAGGCGACAGGGAGGAGCCCGGATGCGCGGCGACAGCGAGGCCGACTACACGACGTACGTGTCGGCGCGGCTGACAGCGCTCCATCGCGCCGCATATCTGCTGTGCGGCGGGGACCAGGACCGTGCCGACGACGTCGTGCAGGTCACCATCACGAAGCTGTACCGGCACTGGCGGCGGGCCAGCGGCGCCGAGAACCTCGACGCGTACGTGCACCGGATGCTGGTGCGCACCTACATCGACGAGAAGCGGCGGCTGTGGTCACGGGTGCGGCTGCTGCCGCACGCCGACGACGAGCGGCCCGGCGCCGACCGGCCGTACGACGCCGCCGACGACCGGGGCGTGCTCATCGCCGCGCTGCGCGGGCTGCCGCCGCGGCAGCGCGCCGTGATCGTGCTCCGGTTCCTCCTCGACCGGCCGGTCGAGGAGGTCGCCGAGACGCTCGGCTGCTCCGCCGGCACCGTCAAGAGCCAGTCCTCCAGGGGCCTCGCCGAACTGCGGGCCGCGCTGACGCCCGCGCCCGCTCCGGCCAAGACGATCGGAACACTGCGTTGAACACAGATGAGGAGCTCCGTGACCTGCTGCTGGCGGTCGAGGTGCCACCGACGACCGCCGACATCGGGCTGGCCATCGCCACCGGCCGCCGCCAGGCCGCCCGGCGCGGCGCGATCCTGGCCGGTGCGGCGGCCGCGCTGGTCGTCGCCGGCGGCACCGCCTACGCGCTCGGCGCCACGGCACCGGACGGGCACCGCGGCGCGCCCGCCGCGCAGGGGCCGCAGGACCCGCCGATCGCGGCGTGCGCGGTCGACACGATCCAGGTCCCGGGCGCCCCCGGGACCCCGGTGGTCGACCCCTCGGGGCGTTACGTCGTCGGTTCCGTCGGAGGGATCGCGTCCCGGATCACCGACGGGCAGGCCGTGGCCTACCCCGGCGCGACCGGCGAGGTGGTGGCGGTCAACGTCGACGGGGTGATCGCCGGCTACGACGACGCTGTCGGCTCGACCCACCAGCTGGCGTGGACCTACCGCGACGGCGCGAAGACGATGCTGCCGAAGCTCCCCGGGTACCCGTTCACGACGCCGACCGCCCTCAACGCCCGCGGCGACGTCGTCGGGTACGCCTCGGGCGAGGCCGGCGACGACAACGTCCCGGTCCTGTGGCCGGCGGACCGCCCCGGCACCGTCGTCGCGCTGCCGATGCCGCCCGGGTTCGGCACACCGGGCACCGGCGGCTCCCACGCCAGCGGCGTGTCCGACGACGGCATCATCGTCGGTGTGGTCCGCGGGGCGGCGGTCCGCTGGGTGCACGAGGGCAGCCCGGCGCTGCTGCCGCTGCCGGCCGGCTACGAGGGCGCCGAGGCCGTGGCGGTGCGCGGCACCATCGCGTACGGCTGGGCGGCGGTCACCGGCGGCAACCGGGTCGTGCCGGTCCGCTGGTTCCTCTCCTCCGCTGCGGGCGACTCCGCGTTCGTGATGGAGGGCGCCCCGTCCGACATCGCCGACGGCACCCCGACCGGCTGGTCGATCACCATCGGCGGCGACCTGCGCGAGCCGGTCCGGCTCTCCCCCGGCGGCACCGTCCAGCGGCTACCGCTGCCGCCGGGCGTGCGGCCGCTGCCCGCCGGACCCGGTGCCGGCGCGCGCTCGATCAGCGACGACGGCCGCACCGTCACCGGCTCGACCGGGGACCGCCGGTTGCTGATCTGGCACTGCGACACCCCGTCCTGAGCTCTGAGGCTCCGTTCATTGGAGCTCCGCTGCCGGGCCGCCTTCTCGGGCGGCCCGGCTTCAGGGGCGCTTCATTACGCCCTTCGTTCAGGGGCGCTTCGTCACGCCCTTGGTTCAAGGGCGCTTCGTCAGGTCCTTGCCCTCGATGCCGAGCAGGGGCGCGGTCGTCGGGCAGTCCGTCGACGGGCACTCGCGCGGGTGGGCGAGGAACGCCGCGTGGTCGATCGGGACCACCGTGACGGCGAGGGGCTGGAACGGCCCGCGCGACCAGTAGCGCTCGGTGCTGGCCGCCCGCCGCAGCGCGCGGTCCAGGGTCGGGCTGAACTGCGTGAAGTCGTGGCAGACGAGGACCGGACCGTAGCCCGGCCAGTCGATGCGCACCGCGAACCCGTCGCCCGGCGCCGGGCGCCGCAGCACCGCGCGGACGAGATCGGTGAGGTCTTTGCGAGGCATCGGCGAACCACCCTTCCAAGGACCAACGACCGACCAACGTAGACGTTATTCGTACACGTGTACGAACGCCAGCGTTGCGGGTGGTCTTTGTCAGGACGGTTCGGTGACCTTCTCCACCAACGGCGCGGGGGTGGCCTCGAAGTGGTTGCTGAGCCGGCGGTACGGGCGGCTGCGCAACGCGACGACGCTGGCGGCCAGGCCGACGAACCCCGTCAGGACGAACACGAGCGCCAGGCCGCGGTCGGCGCCGGTGCCGAACCAGTCGCCGATCAGGCGGGCGCCGGCGCCGTCGGTCATCAGCGGGATGAACACGAACTGGGCGACCGGCGCGATCAGGAACGCGGTCAGCGGCGACGCGGCCTGTTCGACACTCTGGGCGAAGCCGAACACGCGCCCCTGCCGCTCGTACGGGACCACCTTCTGCAGGATCGTCTGCTCGGCGGCCTCCGCGTAGGGGACGAGCAGCATGTACACGAGCATCCCCGCGCCGAGCAGGACGATCGACGACCGGGCCGGGAACAGCACGGTGACGGTCCACAGCACGACGTTGACCAACAGGAGCAGGCGGACCGGGCGGCTGCCGAGGCCGGTCCGGGCGACGCACAGGCCGCCGACGATGAGCCCGGCGCTCAGCGCGCCCCACAGCAGGCCCCACGTCCGCACATCGACGAGCGACAGCCCGTACGCGTCCATGAGCGCCATGTAGACGCCGCCGAGGAAGTTGTTGAACGTCGAGAACAGGATGAGCGCGGTCAGGCCGGGCACCTCACCCACGACGCGCATGGTGCCCTTGAGGTCGACGCTGCGCCGCGGTGCTTCGCCGTCCTCGGCGGTCGCCACGGCCGCCGGGACCACGCGCAGGAGCGACATGTGCACGACCGCCGCGGCCAGGACGGCGAGGGCCATGACGAGGACCCAGAACATGCCGCCGATCGCCACCAGGAAGCCGCTGATCACCGACGTCACCAGGAACGACACCCCCGACGTCGTGCCGACGAGCCCGTTGGCCCGGTCGCGGTCGCCCTCCTCGATGAGCGCCGTCACCATCGTCGGCAACGCGATCGTGCGGATGTTGCCGGCGATGACGCCGAACATGAGCAGCACGATCATCACCCACAGCGGCACGCTCGCCGGGTCCTTGAACTCCTCCCGCGGCACCGTCTGGTAGACGCCGAACGCGGCCGCGTACAGCAGGAACGACGCGACCGCGGACACCTGCATCATCGTCGTCTTGCTGTGATGGTCGACGAGACTGCCGAACCAGATCCCGGTCACGGCCGTCATGACCAGGAAGATGCCGGACACGAGCCCGGTCGCGAACACCGACCGCGTCTCCAGGTACACGTAGAAGGTGATCGCGAACCACACCGTGAAGTTGACCACCGACACGAGCAGCGTGTTGACGAGCAGCTGGTAGAAGGTCCTGCGATCTCCCCGAATGGCGGCCATGCAGAAGATCGTAGGACCTCACCGGGACTTCAGGTCCAGTTCGGATCGCCTACGATGCGCCGATGCAGATCACCATGTGGGTGCCCTACGACGAGCGGCGCCTGCGCCGCACGATCGCGGTCGTGATGCGCCCGCAGGTCCGCCGGATGCGCATCATGGGCGGCATCCTCCTCGCGCTCGGCGTGCTGTTGATCGCGACCGGCGGCCCGCTCGAGCTGATCGTCATGACGCTCGTCCTGGGCGTCCTGATCGCCACCGTGATCGGGCCGCTCACCGCGAGCCGGGCCGTGCGCATGCAGTCACACGTCATCAAGGACGGCTTCCAGATGACGCTCACCGCCCGCTGACCTCCCTCGCTGTCGGCCCGCCCCAGCTACATCCCCCACTTGCGCAGCAGCGCCCGCATCCGCCGGTCGATCCCGGGGTCCGGTTCGACGCGCGCCGCGGCGGCGACGGCCTGCGCCGCGGCCGGGGTCCCGGCGGGCCAGGCGTCCAGCGCCCGCACGGCCATGTTGCGGTTGCGGACCGTCGCGTTGGCCAGGGCCGCCGCGATCAGGGGCCAGCCCTTGCCGGGGTACGCGTCGAGGCGGCTGACGACGATGTCGAGGACGTGCTCGGGCCGGTCGCTGCCGAGCCCGAGGTCGAGGGTGGGCCCGGTGGCGAGGTCCGCCAGCGGGAGGAGTTCGGCCGCCAGGTCGAGCACGCCGTCGATGTCGCTCGTACCGTCGATGTCGCTCGTACTGTCGACGAGGGAGAACCACAGGTAGGTGTCGAACGGCGCGCGGCGCAGGTGCTCCCGGAGCAGGCCGTCCATCGGCACGCGCAGCTCCTCGGCCACCCAGATCGCCCGCCGGAACTCCTCGGGGTCGGGCCTGTGCAGCGCCCGGTCGAGCAGTTCCCGCCAGGCGGGCCGGGCGGTCAGGGCGTCGCAGGCGTCGCGGAGCCGGGCCCGCTCGGCGGCCGACCACGCCACCGCGTCCGGGCTCGGACCTGAACCCGACGGCCGCACCGTCTGCCCGGCGATGAAGTTGCGCAGCGCGCCGACGACCCCGACCCGGCTCAGCTCCGGCGGGTGGTTGCCGGCGTGGGTGAGGTACCGGTCGATGACCCGCGGCCCGTCCGGGTAGTGGGTGATGTCGGCCGCCGGCCCGCCCTGCAGCAGCGCGAGCAGGATCCCGCCGGCGCCGGACAGCAGCGGCTCGTCGATCGCGTCGGGTGCCAGCGCGTCCAGCAGGCCACCGGTGGTGGCGGCGAGGTGGGCGAGGTACTCATCCATGATCGTGTTGCGGTACCCGTCGCGGAGCAGCCACGCCCGGATCTCCGGGTCGCCGGTGCCGCGCAGCTGCTCCACGGCGTGGATGCGTCCCCAGCCGTCGACCCGGCGGGCCAGTTCGTACACGGCGCGGTCCGGGTCGGGCTGCGAGCCGCGCAGCGCGGCCACGGCGTAGCGGGTGAGGGTGTCGAGGGCGCCGAGCAGGAGCAGCAGGTCGCGGTCGCGCCGGTCGCCGCTGACGCCGAGCAGCATCACGCCGGTGGCGACCTCGTCCCGGCCGGTCCCGTGCCGCGCCAGATGCAGCGCCAGCTCGCGCAGGCGCCCGGTGGGCAGGTCCCGGCCCCGCAGCTGCCGGAGGAGGTCGTCGGAGCTCGCGGCCGTCGCCGCGGCGCGCAACCGCCGGACAGCGCCGGCTTCCGGCGGCAGGCGCACGACCGCCTCGATGAGGTCGGCCAGGCCGGGGCTCGCGGTGGGCGCGGCGGCCCGGGTCATGTGCTGGGAGCGGATGCCCTCGAGGACCGTGTCGGAGATCAGCGGTGCGGCGGCCGGCCGCGCCTGCCGGTCCGGGAGCGGGTCGCCGCCGTCCGGCCAAGGGCCGGGGCCGTGCGCGGCGCGCAGCGCCAGCGCGTGCGCGAGGACGGTCGGGCGGTCGTCGGGCGGTGGCAGGTGCCACCCGTGCGGGCTCATCGAGCCGGGCGGAGGCCGCCCTTCCGGTTGATCATCATGCGGTCATGATGCCGGATCGTCGATGGGCCCGCAAGCGAGATCAGCAGGGGCGGCCGTAGTCGTACGGGAGAGCCTGCAGCCGCTCGACGGGGATGTCGCCGAGGATCAGGTACTTCTCGGCACCGTCCGGGACGATGTCGTCGGGGTCCATGAGGGCGAAGTACGGGTCGACGCCGCCGTTGGCCGCCATGTACGGTCGCGGGTCCTCGGCGTACGTGACGAGCGCGCCCGCCTTGTCGGTCATGATCAGGCCGTACTCCTGCATGGCGCGGGCGATCGTGCGGGCGGCGGGGCTGCGCACCACGCTGATGTCGAACGCCGGGTCGAGGCGGAACCGCTGGCCCTCGCACGGGATGTCGGCGCCCTCGGTGTTGCCGTCGTTGCGGGTCGCCGGCCACGAGTTGCAGTCCTTGCGGGTGCGGACGGTGGCGATGTTGACGGCGTGGTCGATCCTGCCGCGGCGCAGCTCGTCGATGCGGATCGTGAACGCGCCCATCGGCAGGCCGGTCGCGGTCGCGCCGAGCGGGTTGGTGAAGATGCCGGGGTTGCGGGAGTAGTGCTCGATCTTCCCGCCCCAGCACGCCGACCAGTGCCCGGCGGCGTCCCGCTCGGCGCGCCAGAAGTCCCAGTACGTGTCCGTCGACGGCTGGTAGATCGTCACGGCGGCGTCGGTGCCCTTCGACACGATCAGATCCGCGGGGGTCGGCACCGCCGCGAGGCTGTCGGCGATGACCGGCGCGAGGTGCGGCAGGTTCAGGCAGTCGGAGAACGTCCACCGCTGCGTCGGAGTGTCCCTGCCGACCGTGAAGATCGGCGTGGAGTACTCGTCGGTGTTCACCGCCCACGAGCCGTAGTTGTTCACCTTGTCGAGGCGGATGTTCTCCACGACCGCGGCGGAGTTGGCGGCGAGCGGCACGTGCCGGGGCAGTTTCGTGTTCCACGGACCCTGTCTGGAGAACCCGTTCACCGTCTTGGTGTCCTGCCCGCCGGCGTGCTTGGTGTGCTGCCCGCCGGCGTGTGCTGGTGCTGCTGACACTGCTTGCGCCACGAGCACCGTCGCCAGCGCCGCCAGGATGCGTGTGAGCATGCCGCGCAGCGTAGGGCCGCGATGACCGGCCGTGGTGGTTCCGTTCATGCGGTGCGGCCCGGACCTGGGCCGGCCGGTGAAACTTCCACTCACAGCCGGGTCCGCAGCCACCTGAACGCGGCCCGTCCGAGGCGGAGCTTCTCCTCCGTGATGCGCTCGAGGCCGGGCAGCGGCTGCGTCAGGCCGCCGGCCAGCAGGAATCCGGCGTGTGCGGCGAGGATCGCCGTGGTGGTGGTTTCCGGCGTACCGGCGGGGAGGAACGGCTCAGGGTCGATGCCGTCGGCGGCCGCGCTCGACAGGAACGTCACCAGGTCGATGACGGGCGAGCCCCGGCGGGCGTGCGGCCAGTCGACGAACACCAGCCGGTCGCCGGTCAGCAGGATGTTGTGCGGGTACAGGTCGCCGTGCACGAGCGACTCGCCGCGCGCCGCTTCGAGGCCCCTGCGCTCCAGCCCGGCGAGGCGCTGCACGTTGGCGGCGGCCCATTCGTCGTACCGGCGCAATCCCGACAATCGGGAGGGGTCGGACGCGAGGTCGGACCATCCGCCGAGCCGCGGATGACTGGTGGGGAGCGGGACCGGCGACGGGGTGGCGGCCCGGGCCAGGTCACCGATCGCGCCGACGACCCGGCGGATGTCCCGCGGCGTCCACGGGCGGCCCGGCGACCGGCCGTCGACGTCGTCGAAGGCGAGCACGCACCAATGGCCGTCGTCGCGCACGCCACGCAGCCGCGGCGCGGGCACCGCCGGCGGCAGGGCTTCGCCGATCCTCGCCTCGGTCCGGTACGCGTCGACCTCGTGCGGCCAGGCGTCGGCGTCGATCCCCTTCACGAACCGGCGCCGCCCGTCCGCGCGGGTCAACCGCACCGCGAACCCGGGCGAGAACCCGTCCGGGCACGCGTCGACCCGGCCCGCACCTCCCACCAGCGCTTCGACCGCCTTCCGCGCGACCTCCGGCAGATCTGTCCACTGTGGACGCATTCGGTCCTCCCTTGCAACTGTGTGCGGATCGCACGTAATATCTGTGCGATGCGCACAGATATGGTTCAGGGTGGCGGGCCGGCGCTGTTCCGGCTGGTCCGGTTCTGGTCGCGGCGGTGGGCGGCCGGCATCACCCACGACGAGGGCGGCGACGTCGCGCACATCCTGGTGCTGGAGGCGATCTCCGCCGCGGGCCGGCCCGCACAGATCGGCGCGGTGGCGGTCGAGCTCGGCCTGGACCGCTCCAACGCGAGCCGCATGCTGGCCGCGACCGTCGCCGCGGGCCTGGTCACGAAGACCGTGTCGCCGCAGGACGCCCGGCGGACGTGCCTCGACCTGACCCCCGCCGGCGAGGACCTTCTCGCGGGGGCTCGGGCGTGGCAGGAGCAGACGTTCGCGCGGCTGGTCGCCGACTGGCCCACGGCGGACGCTCGCCGGTTCGCAGCCTATCTGGTCCGCCTGGCTTCGTCTTCTTCGTCTTCTTCGTCTTCGCTGTCTTCCTCGCCCACGTCTTCCCCGCCCGCGTCTTCCCCGGACCGTCCTTCAGGAGCGTCATGACCATCGTGCTGAACCACACCATCGTCCCGGTCGCCGACCGCCACCGTGCCGCGCAGCTGCTCGCCGGCCTTCTCGGCGTCGAGGCGGCCCCTCCTGCCGGCCCTTTCGCCCCTGTACGCGTGAACGCCGACCTCACCCTCGACTTCGACGACCGGTCCGGCGCCCGCCCGGGCCACTACGCGTTCCTCGTCGACGACGCCGTCTTCGATGCCGCGCTCGCGTACGCCGAACGAACCGGCCTCCAGTGGAGCTCCGCCCCACACGTCATCGACCACCAGATCAACCACCTGTCCGGCGGCCGCGGCGTCTACGTCCTCGACCCCGACGGCATCGCCTACGAACTCTTCACCGCCGTGCCCTGACCCCCTTGCGACGGCCGCACTCCGTGCACCGCTCGACGGCCTGCCCGGGGCACGGCAGTTGCGACCACGACCGGCGCCTACGGCCACCCGACGACTACGCCCTGCGCCCCGCACCGGCCACTATCCGACGACCCGGCAGTAGCGACCACCCCCACGACCGGCGCCTACGGCTATCCGACGACTACGCCCTGCGCCCCGCACCGACCGCTATCCGGCGACCCGGCAGTTGCAACTACCCCCACGACCGGCGCCTGCGGCTATCCAACGACTGGCGGCTACCCGACTACCGGCGCAGACGGCCTGCGGAAGTACGCGTTCGACGCCGGCAACGCCAGCAACACCCCCGCAGCGACCACCCCAGCCACCGAGGCACCCGCGAGGACGACCGTCAGCGGCCCGTACCAGCCAGGCATCGCCACCTCCGTCGCCGCCGCGATCTCATCCGACCCCGCTCCACTGCCGACCATCCGCGCCGGCGCCGCCACCCCTCCCCCGAGCAGCCCAGGACTCAGGCAGCACACCCCGATCGCGCAGACCACCCACGCGCCGACCCGCACCCAGTTCCGCGGCCGCCCGAGCAACAACGCCGTCACCGCACAAACCCCCGCGACCACCACCGCACCGATCACCCCCGCGATCGCCGCCCCGGTCGCCTCGTCCCCGCCACGCATCCCGCCGTACGCCGAGATGTACGCCCGCCGCAGGTCCTCCAGCAACACCACCCCCAGCAACGCACCAACCACCGTCAGCACCGCAACTCCGAGCAGCAACCACCTCGCCGCATCCACCGTCCCGGGCCTGCGCACCGCTGAAACTCCCACCGTCATACAACCCCTCCGCTCAACGCCCCAGAGCATCCCCCGCCCCGAGCTCCTCCCGCCGCATCAGGTCGCAATACCGACATCCCAACGCACACCCAGCGCCGTGCACGCGTCGAACACCGGTGACCGCGCCGGCAACGGGCCGTGTCCACTGGCCGGCGGCGCTCACTGCGCGACGGTGACGAGACCCGTCTCGTACGCGACGATGACCAGCTGCGCCCGGTCCCGCACCTCAAGCTTGGCCAGTAACCGGCTCACGTGCGTCTTGACAGTGGCGAGGCTCAGGTTCAGCTGCCCGGCAATCTCCACATTGGACGAACCCCGCGCGACCAGCGTCAGCACCTCCCGCTCCCGACCGGTGATCCCGTCCAACCGCCGGTGCACCGCCGGCACGGCGACCGGCCGCTGCGCGAACTCCCCGATCAGCCGCCGCGTCACCGACGGCGCGAGCAGCCCGTCCCCCGCCGCCACGACCCGGATCGCGTTCAGCAGCTCCCCCGGCGGCGTGTCCTTGAGCAGGAACCCGCTCGCTCCCGCCCGCAGCGCCCCGTACACGTACTCGTCGAGGTCGAACGTCGTGAGGATCACCACCCGCGTCGCAGCGGTCACCGGGTCGGCACAGATCCGCCGGGTCGCCTCGATCCCGTCCATCAACGGCATCCGCACATCCATCAGCACCACATCCGGCCGATGCTGCCCGGCCAGCGCCACCGCCTCCACCCCGTTGCCCGCCTCGCCGACCGTCGTGCAGTCCTCGCTCAGGTCGACCAGGACCCGGAAGCTCCCCCGCAGCAACGCCTGGTCATCCGCGATCAACACCCTGATCACGCCACCACCTCCACCGACAAGCCCATGCACCTGACCGGTCCCCACGCTCTCATGCACGCCCATACCCACGCCGAACACGC
Source organism: Dactylosporangium sp. NPDC050588 (assembly GCF_040654975.1). Classification (NCBI taxonomy): domain Bacteria; kingdom Bacillati; phylum Actinomycetota; class Actinomycetes; order Micromonosporales; family Micromonosporaceae; genus Dactylosporangium; species Dactylosporangium sp. NPDC050588. Next base: position 91,613 of record NZ_JBFAJA010000017.1, read on the forward strand.
CACCGCTCCAGCCCACCAAGCCCCACCGCCGACAACCCCAGCCACGCCTTCACCGCAACCCACCCAGACCCCACCGCCGACAACTCCAACCGTGCCACCCCAACGCCCCACACCCAGCCGTCGACGAACCCACCCGCGCCATCCGAACCCGCCCAAGCTCCACCCTCGACAGCACCACCGCCGACGGCCTTATCGCCACCAGTCCCAGCCGTGCCATTACCCCAAACCCGCCCAGGTCCCACCGCCCACAACCCCAGCCGCGCCTTACCCCAACCCGAACAGGACCCGCCGCCGGCAACCCCGGCCGCGACAACCTCGACGCGGCCGAACTCCACCGCCGTCAGGACACGACGGAGGCACGCCGTCTCGCTGGGCCGCGCGGGTTCCGTCGCCGGAGGTGCGGGTCGCGCCGGCGCGGAAGCCCGTGCGGGGCGTTGCGTGGTGGTCATGTCGGCACCCCCACCGGCGTGTACGGCAACCTCGCCGTGACGACGAACCCGCCGCTCTCCCTCGGTGCGGCGGTGAAGTCGCCGCCGTGGGCGGCGACCCGCTCGCGCATGCCGATCAGTCCATGGCCGGTGCTGTGCGTGCGGATCGGGCGGCGGCCGTCGTCCGCGACCTCGACGCGGACATCCGCAGGGGCGATCGTGACCGTCACCCGGCAGCGGGCCGGCGCCGCGTGCTTCACCGTGTTCGTCAGGGACTCCTGGACAATCCGGTACACCGCGAGCCCCACCGACTCGGGCACTGCCTCCTGCGGCACCGTCCCGGTGACCTCCAGGCACGCCTCCACGTCGCCGAACGAGGCCTGCTTGGCCAGCGCGGGCAGCTCTGCCAGACCGGGCGCCGGCGCATACGGCGCGTCGTCGCGCAGCATGCCCAGGGCCCGGCGCATCTCCAGCAGCGCGCCCCGGCCGGTCGCCTCGATGACCCGCAGCGCGTCGCGGGCCTCCTGCGGGCTCGCCTCGGCGACGTGGTTGCCGACGGCGGCCTTGACCACGATCAGGCTCATCGTGTGGGCGACGATGTCATGCAGCTCGCGGGCGATCCGCAGCCGCTCCTCCGCGACCGCCTGCCGGGTCACCTGCTCGCTCTGCCGTGCCGCGTGCGCCCGCCGCTCCCGCAACGTCCAGCCGATGAGCCAGCCGGGCATGGTCATCACCGCCCCGTACACGACGGCGAAGCTGCTCGACCAGAGGGTGCCGCCGGTCGTGGCGAGCGCCGCGACGACCGCCGCGAGGCAGCCGGCCGCCACCGGCAGCGACCATCGTGGCGGGGTCGTGACGGCGAGGGTATAGAAGGCCAGCGCGAGCGAGAGGGACGGCGCGGCGGCCGCAAAGTTGGGGATGATGCCGGTCGCGAGCGCGGCGGTGGTGGCGAGGCTGACCGTGACGGCGACCGCGACCGGGAAGCGGCGGCGCACGGCGAGCGGCAGGCCGATGACGAGGCCGGTCAGCACCGACACCCATACCGGCTCGACCACGCCTGTGCGCTCGGGTGACTCGAGCGCCGCGTAGGCACACAGCGAAGCACCCAGCACCACGGCGAGGACCGCGTCGACCACGTAGAGGTCGACGGGCCGCAGGCGGCGGGTCAGCAGGAGTTCGCGCACGAGGTCGACGGTAGCCGCAGGTGAGGCGGGGACGCGTCATTCTCAGGTCTGCCCCGCGAGGTCATACTTAAGAACTACGCATCGGGCTCAGGTCCCGGTGCCTCCGACTCAAGTACGACGCAATCGAACGACCTGAGTCGGACGCGGCGAGACCCGCCCGCGGGCAGGCTCGTGGGCATGACACCGACGGTGCTTCTCGACGACGTGCGAGCCGTGTACGGCTCCGGCACACGGCAGGTGACGGCCCTCGCGGGCGTGACAGTGGGGTTCGACCGGGGGACGTTCACGGCCGTGATGGGGCCGTCCGGGTCGGGCAAGTCGACGCTGCTGCACTGCGCCGCGGGCCTGGACCGTCCTGCGTCAGGCTCGGTCACCGTCGACGGCACCCGCCTCGACGACCTGGACGAGGACGCGCTGACGCGCCTGCGCCGCGATCGGATCGGGTTCGTGTTCCAGGCGTTCAACCTGGTGTCGACGCTGACCGCCGCGCAGAATGTGGCGCTGCCGCAGCGTCTCGCGGGCCGCCGGCCGGCAGGGGACGACGTCGCGGCCGCGCTCACCGCCGTCGGGCTGGCCGACCGCGCCGGGCACCGGCCGAACGAGCTGTCCGGCGGTGAGCAGCAGCGGGTCGCGCTCGCCCGGGCGCTGATCAGCCGGCCCGCAGTCGTGTTCGCCGACGAGCCGACCGGCGCCCTCGACAGCAGCGCGTCCCGGCAGGTCCTCGCGCTGCTGCGGGCCCTCGTCGACGAGCACGGGCAGACGGTCGTGATGGTGACGCACGACCCGGTCGCCGCGGCGTGGGCGGACCGGGTGGTCATCCTCGCCGACGGGCGGATCGTGGACGAGCTGGTCGGCAGCGGCGGGCGGGGCGAGATCACCGCCGAGACGGTCGCCGCACGCACCGCCGCCGTCGAAGCGGGTGCCGCGGGGTCGGCATGCTGACCCGGCGGCGAGCATCGCATTCAGTCAGCGGTGACGGGTGGCGCACGGCGGTGGCGCGGACCGTCCGGCGGTTCGCGGGCGCGTTCGTCGCCGTCGCAGTCGGCATCGCGCTGGTCACGGCGGCGACGTTGCTGTTCGCGTCGGGACGGCCGCAGGTCCCCGACCGTCTCGCGGCAGCCGGCGTGGTCGTCCGCAGCGTGGACGCCGTCGCGCCCGCCGACTCGTTCCCGCCGCCGGTGCCGTTGTCCTCCGACGCGGCCACGGCGCTCGCCGGGCGCCTCGCCGCTGTCCCTGGTGTCGCGGCCGCCGTCCCCGACCGCACGTTCTACGTGCAGGCGATCGTCGACGGCCGGCCGTTTGCGGCCGACGGGCGGCGGCAGGATGCCCGCGAAGGGCACGGCTGGGCGAGCGCCCAGCTCGGCGGGCTGCGTCTGACGGCGGGCACCGCCCCGCGCGGTCCCGGCGAGGTGGTCGTAGACCGGGCGCTGGGGCTGTCGCCGGGCGACCGGGTCACGCTGCTGACCGCAGCCGGGCCCACGTCGTACACGGTGAGCGGCACCGTCGACTCGCCCGGCTTCCACGTCACCGACGAGGTCGCCGCGGCCCTCGCGCCGGGCGTCGACACGATCGGCCTGATGCTGCGCCCCGGCGCCGACCCCACGGCCGTCGCCGCGGCGGCCCGCGAGGTCACCGGTCCCGGCGCCCGGGTCCTGACCGGCGACGAGCGGGGCGTGCTGGAGCCGCGCGACGACGCGCGCATGCGGTGGATCGGGATGCAGGTGCTGACCGCGGTGGCGGCGCTGTCCGGGTTCGTGACGGTGTTCGTGGTCGCGTCGACGTTCGCGTTCGCGGTGGCGCAGCGGCGGCGGGAGTTCGGGCTGCTGCGCGCCGTCGGCGCCACGCCACGCCAGATCCGGCGGACGGTGCAGGGCGAAGCGCTCGCCGTCGGCGCCGCCGGCTCTGTCGTCGGCATGCTCGTCGGTACCGCCGCCGCAACCCCACTGGGATGGGCGCTCGTCGATGCGGGGTTCGAGCCGGCGACGTTCCGGGTGCGGTTGGTGGCGTGGCCGTTCGTCGTGGCGCTCACGGCCGGTCCGGTCGTCGCGCTGGCCGGGGCGTGGTCAGCGGCGCGACGGGCGGCCCGGGTGCGTCCGCTCGAGGCGTTGCGGGAGGCGGTGGTCGAGCAGCGGCCGATGGGGTGGGCGCGCTGGGTCACCGGCCTGCTGCTGGTCGCCGCCGGTGCCGCGCTCGGCGTGGGGACGGCGACGTCGGGCAGCGCGCAGCATTCGGCGACGTTCGCGCTGTACAGCATGATGGCCCTCGTCAGCGGTGTCACCGTCCTGGCGCCGGCGGTCGTCGGTCCTGTGGTGCGGCTGCTGCGTTCGCCGCTGCCGTCGCGGGGCGGCGCGATCGGCATGCTGGTCCGTGGCAGTGCGCTGACCGCGGCCCGGCGCACGGCGTCGACGGCGGCGCCGGTGTTGCTGACGGTTTCGTTCGCGGTGCTGGTGTCGGGCATGGTCCGCACGTCGACCGGGGCGTACGCGGCGGGGCGATCCGCGCGGGTCGACGCCGGCTGGGTTGTCGCGCCGGACCGGGCGCCCGGTCTGTCCGACGCGGCCGTCGCGGCGGTGCCCGGTGCGGCGATCCTGCCGACGACGGTGTTCGTCCCGCCGGCCGAGGGCGGTGACGGGCGGGCGCCGCGGACCGCGTTCGGAGTGGAGCCTGCGGCGTTCGCCGCGGTGAACCGGCGTCTCGAGGTGGTGAGCGGCTCGCTCGCGGATCTGCGCGGGGACGACACGGTGGTCCTGACGGCATCTGTTGCCGCGGCGGCCTCGGCGACCGGATCCGGCACCACCGTTGGAACGGGCACGGCCGGTGCATCCGACGCTGCGGTGCCGTCCGGTGGCGCGGTGCCATCCGGTGGCGCGGTGCCATCCGGTGGCGCGGTGCCATCCGGTGGCGCGGTGCCATCCGGTGGCGCGGTGCCATCCGGTGGCGCGGTGCCATCCGG
>NZ_JBFAJA010000017.1:96276-151070 GCF_040654975.1 Dactylosporangium sp. NPDC050588
GTGGCGCGGTGCCATCGATTGGAGCCGCGGGCTCCGGAGCCGTCATGCCGTCCGGTGGCGCGAAACCGTCTGGTGGCACGGGGGCGGCAGGTGGTGCGGGACCGTCTGGTGGCGCGATGCCGTCCGGTGGCACGGGGGCGGCAGGTGGTGCGGGACCGTCTGGTGGCGCGATGCCGTCCGGTGGCACGGGGGCGGCAGGTGGTGCGGGGGCGGTAGGTGGTGCGGGACCGTCTGGTGGCGCGATGCCGTCTGGTGGCGCGGGGACGGCGGGTGGCGGGGCCGGGCGGGGTGGGGTTCCGGGGGTGTATCCGGTGATGTTCGCCGACGGGACGGTGGTGGCGTTGCGGGTGGTCGCGGTGATCTCCGATGCGTCCATCCCGGGGGACATGGTCCTGCCGCGGGCGGTGGTGCGGGCGCATGACCTGTCGGCGTTGACGTCGGCGGTGTTTGTGCGGGACCGGGTCGAGGTGCCGGCGGGGTCTGGTGCGCGGGTCGTCGACGTAGGCACGTGGGCGGCGGAGCAGGACAGTGCCGAGGATCGGCTCGTTTGGATGTTCACGGTGTTGCTGATCGCGGTGTCTGCTGGGTATGGGGCCATCGCCGTTGCCAACACGCTGCTCATGGCGGCGGCTGGGCGGGCGGCGGACCTGCGGGCGGTGCGGTTGGCGGGGGCGACGCGGCGGCAGGTGCTGCGGCTGGTGACGGCGGAGTCGGCGCTCATGGTGTTGATCGGGGCGGTGCTCGGGGGCGTGGTCGCGCTCGGTGCGTTGCTGAGCATCAGGGCGGGGCTGGCCGAGCAGGTGGGCGCGCCGGTGGAGCTGGTCGTGCCGTGGACGGTGGTGGGCGGGGTTGTCGGGCTGTGCCTGCTGCTGGCGGTCACGGCGAGCGCTGTGCCGACGTTACGCACGCTGCGGAGTGGGCCGGCGCAGGAGCCGCTATAGGGCCTGCGGAACGGTCACGCCGGCGGCGCTGCAGAGAGGTCCGCGGATGGGCGACGCAGAGAAGTCCGCCGGCGGCGGCGCAGAGACGTCCGCCGGCGGCGGCGCAGAGACGTCCGCCGGTGACGGCGCAGAGAGGTCCGCGGATCGACGACGCAGAGACGTCCGCAGGTGGCGGCGCAGAGAAGTCCGCGGATGGTGTCGCAGAGGTTCGCGGGTGGCGGCGCAGAGGAGTCCGCGGATGGCGTCGCAGAGGTCCGTGGGTGGCGTCGCAGTGGAGTCCGCGCACGGCAGCGAAGGAGGGGTTGTTCGGCTGTGGCAGCGATTGCGGGCGTGACGAGCGCCGTGGCGACCTTACGCGCGCTGCGGAGCGGGTCGGTGCAGGGGGCGCAATGCAGGGCCGGCAGAACGGGGGCGGCTGGCTCGCGGTGCGGGTCTGCGGCGTGCGCCGGCATCCGAGGTGGTGTGTCGTGCAGGCCGCTGGAGTGACAGTGGCCGACGTCCGGCGGGGCGTGGTGACCAGCGAGGTGAAGGGAGGGTGTCGAGGTGGGACCGTTGCGAGGAGTCGGTGGGCAGCCTGGTCAGGCGACGTCCATGACCTTGGTGGTGGCGGTGGCGAGGCCTTCGGGGCTGAGGACCTCGACCTGGTCGGCGAGGAACACTTCGACCTGGCCGAGCCGGTCACGGACCTCGACGAGGGGGATGCCTCGGTCGATGCCCAGCTTGAAGCGTTCGGTGGTGGTGGGCATGCGGCAGGTGAGCCGGCTGCCGCGGCCCATCACCACGATGCGGCGGGCGGGGCGTTCGCGGACGATCGAGGCGGCGCCGCGGCGGGAAGTGACAAGGCCTTCCTCGCGCAGGATGGCGAGGGCGCGGCGGACGGTGGTGAGGCTGACCGCGTACCGGTCGCAGAGCTCGCGTTCAGCAGGCAACGGCTGCCCGGAGGGATGGATGCCGCGGGTGATGTCGTCGCGGAGGAGGTCGGCGATCTGGTGGTACATGGCCGGGACGTGTCGCTGCACATTCACGGTGTTCACCCTATCACGATGTAGCCATAAGGCCATGTCTCGGGAACGGATAGACTTCCGCGCCGTGAACGTATCCGCCGCACCGATCGACGTGGCCGTCTCGCTCATGCATGAAGGGCGGTTCGTCGAGGCCGAGGAAGTGATGGTGCGCGAGCTGCGGGCGGTCACCGTCCGGCACGGGCACGGCAGCGCCGCGTGGGCTTCGGCGCAGTGCGACCTGGGCAACATCCTGCTCAACTGCGACCAGCCCGACCGGGCCATCGCCTGCTACCGGGCGGCGATCGCGGTGCCTGCTGTGGACCGCAAGGAGCATCTCACGTACCGGCTGAACCTCGGCCTCGCGCTGCGCATGACCGGCAGGCTCGAGGACGCCGAGGCCGAGTTGCGCCGTGGGGCTGAGGGGCGGCAGGCGTTCTACGGCCGGGACCACGCCGGGTACGCGTTCGGCCTCGAGCCACTGGCGGACGTGCTGTTGCAGCGGGGCAACGTCGGGCAGGCGCGGGACGTGATCGAGGAGGCGGTGCGCAACCTGTGGAGCAACGGGCACGACCAGGTCGCGTCGGCGCTCGCGCTGCGCGCGGAGGTCGTGCACGCCGGCGGGACCGGCGAGCCGCTGTTCGCAGGGCTGGACCAGCTGCCCGACGGGGTCGTCGAAGCCATGGCGTCGGCGGTGCTGCTGCGGCAGGGGCTCGCCGAGCCGGCCGCGCACCGGGCCGTCATCGCCGTGCTCGCCGCCGCGGTGGAGGCCAGGCTCGGCCCGGACCATCCCGTGACGCTCAACGTCCTCACCGCGCTCGCGAACACCGGCCGCGACCTGGGTGACCCGGCCGGGCGGGTCGACGCGATCCGCCGGGTCCTCGCCTCCCACGACCGGCAGGGGCGCGCCGAGGACGCTCTCACGGCGGAGCTCGGTCTCGCCCTCGCGTACGGCGACGCCGGTGACCGGGACGGTGCGCTGCGCACGTACGAGGCGGCGCACCGGCGGGCGCTGCGGATCGACCGGCCAGAGCTGACCAGTCTGGTGCTGCGCAACTGGGGGCTGGCGTTGCGCGACGCCGGCCAGACGGCGGAGGCGGAGCGGTGCCTCACCGAAGCGGTGACCCATGCGCAGCGCGGCGCGGACTTCGAGATCCTCGGCCGGGCCGGGGTCGCCCTCGGGATCTTCCTGCAGCATCAGGAGCGGCTGGCGCAGGCGCGGACCGCGTTGGAGCAGGGGCTCGCCGCGCTGCCGGACGCGCATCCGGACGCGATCGCCGGGCGGAGTCACCTCGGCGCGGTCCTGCAGGGCCGGACCTGCGGGTGCGGGGATGTGGCGGGCGCGGTCGAGGAGGCGTTCCGCGAGTTCGTGGTGCGCCGGTTGCCGCAGGATCTGCTGGAGCGGTTCGAGGCGAGGATCGTCGACGGGGACTTCAAGATCGAGGTGCACCTGCGCCGGGAGCCGACCGAGGAGGAGTTGCAACGGCTCAACGGCGTGGTGCAGTCAGCGCTCGCGGAGTTCCGGCACCGGGTCCAGGATCAGGGGTAGTGATCGACGTCGTTTCCTTGCCGGCCTGTGTACCGGATGACCGCATCGATGCCAGCATCGGCGAGCAAGGGTGGCGTCGTCGCTGGTGAGGACGAGGGCGGCCCGCCGGCCGACGCAGCACGGTCGGCAGAACAGCACGGCCGGCAGAGCAGCACGGCCGGCAGAGCAACGCGGCCGGCAGAGCAACGCGGTCGGCAGAGCAACGCGGTCGGATCGCCGACGGGCAGGGACGGCGGGGCGCAGGATGCGGACGGCACCGGCGGGATCCTTCGGTTTCTGGACCGGCGCGCGGCTCGACGCCCTCGGCTCGGGCGCGGGCGGGGCACGCCAACCGAAACCGACGGTCGGGTGGCGCGTCCAACCGGAGCGAGCGGCTGGGTGGGCGTGCCGCCCAGAGCGAGCGGCGGGACGAGCGTGCAGCCGAAACCAGCAGCCGGGCGGTGCGTCCGACCGAGACCAGCAGCCGGGCGGGCGTACCACCAGAGCGAGCGGCGAGACGAGCGTGCAGCCGAAACCAGCAGCCGGGCGGCGCGCCCACCGCAATCGGCAGCCAAGCGGCCCGCCCAACCGGAACCGGCAACCGGGCGGCGCGTCCAACCGAAACCGGCAACCAGGCGGCGCGCCCAACCGGAACCGGCAACCAGGCGGCGCGTCCAACCGAAACCGGCAACCAGGCGGGCGGGCCAGCAGAGCGGAGCGGCGGGACGGGTATGCAACCGAAACGAGGGGTGGGGCGCACCTAGGGGCTAGGGAGGTGCGATGCCGAGCGGAGAGAGCGAAGAGCAGCGCCAGTTCCGGGAATACTTCACGGCCCGGCGGGATGTGGTGCGCAGGACGGCGTACCTGTTGTGTGGGGACTGGCACTGGGCTGATGACCTGACGCAGACGGCGTTCATGCGGCTGGCGGTGGGCTGGCGGAAGGTGCGCGACCGGGAGGCGCTCGACGGGTTCGTGCGGACGTGTCTGGTGCGCGCGTACCTGGCGGACGTGCGGCGGGTCTGGCGGCGGCGGGAACGCAGCGTCGCGGAGCCGCCGGACGTGGCGGGGGCGGCCGGCGCGGCGGAGGGCAGCCCGGGCCGGATCGCGTTCGCGGAAGCGCTGCGGCAGTTGCCGCCGCGGCAGCGGGCGGTGCTGGTGTGCCGGTACTACCAGGACCTCGACGTCGCCGCGACCGCGGCGGTGCTCGGGTGTGCACAGGGGACGGTGAAGAGCCAGGCCGCGCGCGGGCTGGCGAAGCTGCGGGAGCTGCTCGAGGCCGACGGTGAGCTCGCGTTGACGGAGGGGCTGCGATGAACCAGATCCGGGAACGGTTCGACGAGGCCGCCGGCGAGGCGCCGCCGAGCAGGTTGTCCGCCGACGCGGTGTACGAGCGGGCGTTCCAGCGCAGGCGCCGGTGGGTCGCGGGGTGGACGGCGGTCGCGGCGGCGGTGGCCACCACCGCGGTCGTCGCCGCGGCGACGCTCACGCCGTCAGGGGGGCAGCCCGCGGACCCGCCGACGCAGACCGCCGACGGGTGGCCGGCGGGCACCCGCGACGGGTCCATCGTGTCGATCGCCGCCGCCGACGCCGAGCACCTGTACGCGAAGGTGAACGCGTGCGGTGAAGGGGCGCGGTGCACGGTGAACCTGGTGGGCTCCGACGACGGCGGCAAGACGTGGACGGTGCGGTCGAAGGACTTCGCCGGTGACGTGTCCGCGCCGTCGCCGGGGGTGCTGGCGCAGACCGTCGAGCAGCAGAACACCGACCCGGCGGGCCCGCAGCTGCTGCACATCCCGATGGTGAGCCGGGACGGCGGCCGGAGCTGGCGGGTCGTGGAGACGGTCGCCGGGAAGGTGCCGAAGGTGCCGGCGGGCGGCTGGATCATCTGCGCGCCGCCGACGAGGCCCGCCGACCTGTGCACGATGCTCGCCGTCGACCCCGTCACCGCCCGCGCGACGCTGCTGGCGAACCCGCCGGACATCGACGTCCACGACACCGTCGCGGTGCCGGCGGCGGGCGGGTTGTGGGTCAGCGGGTGGGAGCGCGGCGGCGAGCACCGGCCCGCGGTGTCCGTCAGCCACGACGGCGGTGTCACGTGGGCGACGTCCGTGTTCGGCCGCGGCGACGCCGATGTCCCGGCGCCGGAGATGTACGTGTACCCGACGGTGGACAGCGTCGACGGCGTCACCGGGTACACGGTCATCACCCAGCCGGACCCGGCGGACACGACCGGTGTGGGCCCGACGTCGGCGGCGACCGCGGGGGTCAGGACGCTGGTCTACCGGACCGGCGACGGGGGCCGCACCTGGCAGCGCGTGCACTCCGGGCAGACGTTGCCGCGGGCGGCGTACCAGGAGGGCGACGGCTATGTCGCGGCCGGCGGCATCCACGTGGTGCTGACCCGGATGGACCCGCCGCAGGAGTGGTACGCCAGCACCGACGGCGGGCAGACGTACCGCCCGGCGAAGCAGCCGGGTCTCGGCACCGCGCTGCTGCACACCGCCGGCGAGCGGGTCCTCGCCGCCGGCCCCGGCGCCTACTTCGCGTTCGACGCCGACGCGCTGTACCGCTCCAGCGACGGCCTGCAGTGGACCAGGACGGTGATCAAGGTGACGACCTAAGCGGTGGTGGGGTGATGCCGGAGAATGAGGGCCGTGCGGATCGAGGACGTGACCCCGGAGACGCTGCGGCCGGTGCGCCGCTCGATGCTGGTGCAGCGCTGGCACGACCTCGCGTTCCTGCACTGGGCGGTGCCGCCGGAGACGGTCGCGCCGTTCCTGCCCGCGGGCACGGTCCCTGACACGCTCGGCGGGGTGTCGTTCGTGGGGCTCATCGGCTTCCGGATGGTGCGGCTCGGCCTGTTCAGCGGGCCGGGCCTGCCTTATCTCGGCACGTTCTGCGAGACGAACGTGCGCCTGTACAGCGTCGACGGCGCCGGCCGGCGCGCCGTGGTGTTCCTGTCGCTGGACGCGGCGCGCCTGCTGCCGGTGCTGACCGCTCAGGTGTCGCTGCGGCTGCCGTACAAATGGGCGAGGATGCGGCTGGTGAAGGACGGCGACGTCGTGCGGTACACCAGCCGCCGCCGCTGGCCGGGTCCCCGCCCCGCGGTGAACGGTATGGCGGTGCGGGTCGGCGCGCCGGTCGCCGAGCCGTCGCCCCTGGAGCACTTCGTCACGGCCCGCTGGGGGCTGCACACCCGCGCGTTCGGCCGCACGCTGCACCTGCCGAACGAGCATCCGCGGTGGCCGCTGTACCGCGCGGACCTGCTCGACCTCGACGACACCCTGGTGACCGCGGCGGGCCTGCCCGCGCCGGCCGGCCCGCCGGTGAGCGTGCTCTACTCCCCCGGCGTCCCGGTCCGCTTCGGCACCCCGAACGTCGCCGCCCGCTGAACAAAGGCCACCGAAAAGCTCACAGGGTGACGACGATGCCGATGCTCACCCGCGGGCAGCGCAGCAACCGGTTGAACCAGTTGCCGATCCGCGAGGAGATGTACCGGCGGCCGATCGCCCGGCGGATGCGGTCGACCCCGTCGGCGTCCTCGACGAGCCGGGCGGTCCCCTCGAACGACGGCGCCCCCTCCGGCACCCGGCCCCGGATGTCGCTGGGGGCGACCACGACCCGGCCGCTGTTGCGCAGCCGCTTCACCTTCCCCGACCCGGGCTCGGTGAGGATCAGCACCTCGTCGCCGTCGACGACGTGCCACACGGCGGTGGAGACGGGCGTGCCGTCCTTGCGGAACGTGGTGAGGGCGACCTGCTTGCGCCGGCCCAGGATGTCCGTGCGACTGCTCATCACCCAACGGTAGGCCGCAGCCACGGCTCCACCCGCAGCAGGTCGAACCCGATGGCGTTGAGCTGCTCGTACAGCCGCGGGGTGAGCATCATGAGCTCGACGGTGGACACGTCGTCGCCGCCGACGGACCAGATGCCGCTGGCCGGGTCGGACATCAGCGGGTCGAGGCCGGCGCTGACCTGCTCCCGCAGCTGCTCCTGCCGGGCGATGCTGGGCCGGCCGGGGGCCGCGACCACGCACAGGTTGCCGTCGAACAGCTTCCGCAGCCGCTGCTCCTCGCCCGCGGCGTCACCGGCGACGACCTCGACGACCGTGACCTCGGTCGGCTGCGGGCCGGTGGTGGCCCCGGTCGGCGGCCCGTCCGGGTAGGCGATCCGCAGCGGCCGGAACCGGTCGGGGTGCTGCTCGTAGATGTACTGGTGCATCGCGTTGCTGTCGGCGCCGCCGCCGGGTTTCCAGCCGCCCTTCGGCGGCCCGCACGGCACGGTGTCGTCGAAGCCCACCGGCGCCGGCGGCTTCGGCGGCCCCTGCTCGGTGACGTGCAGCCGACCGTCGCGCCAGGTGCCGCGCAGCCGGGCCTGGCCGGTGGTGACGCCCGCCACGACGCCCGCGCCGGTGAGCTTCGCGGGGTCGACGCCGGTGACGTCGACGCCGAGCGCGCACGTCGGCGGCTGGTTGCCGGGGCGGCCGATCGCGGGGACCGGGGCGGGCGCGCAGAGCCGGGCCGGTTTCCCTGGCGCGACCAGCACCTGCCCGCTGGCCTCGACGAGGTCGCCGTCGTCGACGACGAGCGTCCTGGGGTCGGCGGCGGCCCGCGCCGACGGCGGCGGCTGCTGCTCACCCGGAGCGGCGGACTGCCGGTTGACCACCAGGACGGCGGCGACCAGGGCCACCAGGGTGCCGGCTCCCGCCGCGGCGACGACCGCCCACCGGCGGCCTCCATCGATGCTCATGGTACTGAGACGCTCCCGCGACCGAATCGGTTCCGTGGTGCTGTGGTTGCCGTGGTTGCCGTGCGGATGGGCGGGGCCGGGAAGCGGGCGCGCTGCAGGGTTCGTTTCCGGCGGACCGGAGTACGAGAAAGAAGGAAGCACGCCATGGAGCCGGCCCCGCACGCCGACAGTACCGCGTCGCGGCACCCGGGGTGCGGGCACCGCGACGCGGGGGGTCATCCTGCGATGTCGACCGTGATCCTCGACGGTGGCGGGGTGGCCGGCGTCTGGGCGTGCCGGCTCGGCCACCACAGCCGCGGCCCGACGTCGATGGCGAGCGCCGGCACCAGCAGCGTCCGCACGACGAACGTGTCCAGCAGCACGCCGAGGGCGACGATCAGGCCCATCTGCACCGCCGCGACGAACGGCAGCAGCACCAGCACGCCGAACGTCCCGGCCAGGACCAGACCGGCGCTGGTGATGACGCCGCCGGTGGCGGTGAGGGCGGTGAGCATGCCGTCGCGGTTGCCGCGGACCGCGACCTCCTCCCGCGCCCTGGTCATCAGGAAGATCGTGTAGTCGACGCCGAGGGTGGTGAGGAACAGCCACGCGTACAGCGGCATGCCGTGCACGATGTTCGGGTGCCCGAGTGCGGTGAACACCAGCCCGCACAGGCCCATCGCCGCGACGTAGGACAGCGCCACGCTCGCCGCCAGCAGCAGCGGCGCGACGAGCGCCCGCAGCAGCAGGATCAGCACGATCAGCACCACGCCGAGGATCAGCGGCACGACGACGAGGTTGTCGCGCTCCGACGCCCTGGCGACGTCCACGGCGGTCGCGGTCTCCCCGCCGACGACGGCGTCCGCGCCCGGCACCGCGTGCACGGCCGCCCGCAGCCGGTCGACGGTCGCCCGGGCGGCGGCGGAGTCCGGCGGGTCGGTGAGCGTCGCCGCGATCGATACCCAGCGGCCGTCCGCGGACCGGCCGGCCGCCGTCGCGTCCGCCACCCCGCCGGTCGCCTTCGCCGCCGCGACGACCGCGTCGACCGTCGACGCGTCCGCCAGGACGAGCGCCGGCGACGACACGCCACCCGCGAAGTGCCTGTCGATGAGGTGCTGGCCGGCGACGGAGCCGACCTCCGTGGTGTACATCTGGGAGGTGCTCTGCCCGAGCCGCAGCCCGTACACGCCGAGCCCCAGCAGCACGAGGACCGCCGCCGTGACCGTCCACAGCAGCCGCGGTCGCCGCCCCACGAGGTCGCCGGCGCGGTGCCAGAAGCCGCGCCTGGTCGTGACGGCCGCGCCGTAGCGGGGCACGAACGGCCAGAACAGCCACCGGCCGAGCAGCACCAGCATTGCCGGCAGCAGCGTCGTCATCACCGCGAACGACACGATGATGCCCGTCGCGGCGATCGGGGCGAAGCTGTGCATGTCGTTCATCCGCGCCGCGAGCAGGCACAGCACGCCGAGGGACACGGTGGCGGCGGAGGCGAGGATCGCGGGGAACGACCGGCGCACCGCGACCGCCATCGCCGCCGTGCGGTCCGGGTGCAGGTGCAGCTCCTCCCGGTACCGGGCGATGAGCAGCAACGCGTAGTCGGTGCCGGCGCCGAAGACGAGGACCGTCATCATCGTCGTCAGGTCGGCGGTGACCGTCACGTCCAGATGCTCCGCCATGAGGTAGACGAGCGCGGAGGACAGCTGGCTGGCCGCGACCGCCGCGACGAGCGGGACGATCCACAGCACCGGGCTGCGGTACGTGAGCAGCAGCAGCACCGCGACGATGCCGGCGGCGGCGAGGAACAGGGTGGTGTCGGCGCCCTGACCGGCGTCGTCGAGGTCCGACAGCGCCCCCGCGGACCCGGTGACCTCCGCGCGCAGCCCGGCGGGCGAGTCGGTGAGCGCCGCCTTCACCTGCTTGACGACGTCCTTGTCCCGGACCGGGAACGACAGCAGCAGCGCCTGCCCGTCGTCGCTCGCGGTGATCGCACCGATCTGCTGGCCGGTCGCCTTCCCGAACTCCTGCCGGTCGGCGTCCACCGCGGACCGGTCGGCGTCGGTGATGCCGCCGTCGCGGACGTACACGACGACCGCGACCGGGGTGTCGCTGCCCGGGAACGCCTCCCGCGCCCGCAGCAGCGCCTGGGTCGCCTCGGCGTTCTGCGGCAGCAGGGCCGCCGGGTCGGTGGTGGTGACGTCGCCGATCTTCCCGGCGAGGGGCAGCAGCAGGAACCCGGCGACGAGCCACAGGCCGAGGACCGCGACCGCGCGCCTCATTCGACGGTCCGCAGGATCTTCTCGATCGACGCGGTGCGGGTGCGCAGGTCCGCCACGTCGGTCGCGATCCGGTTCTGGGCGTCCATCGAGTTCTCCGCCAGCTGCTCGTAGCGGCGCACCAGCTGCCGCAGGTCCTCCTGCTGGTGGCCGGCGACCTTCAGCTTCCGGTACTCCAGCCAGCTGGCGAGGCTGAACCCGAACAGGAACAGCAGGGCCACCAGCAGGCCGAGAAACGCGGTGATCTCCGGCCAGGTGATTTCTTCCGCGCTCAGGTACATCAGGACCGCTCCTTGGGGTCGGTGAGGGTTTCGGCCGCCGCGGCGAGGGTCGCGGCGTTCAGGTGCAGGTCGAAGTCCGCGACCTCGTAGTACTTCATCGCCTTGCCGTCCTCGGAGAGCTCCAGGCTGCCGACGATCAGGCCGGCCGCCTCCAGCCGTTGGAGGTGCATGTGCAGCAGGGGCCGGCTGACGCCGATCTCCCGGGCGAGTCGGCTCACGTAGTCACGGCCGCCGGCAAGCTTCGCGACGATGCGCAGTCGCAGCGGGTTGGACAGGGCCGCCAGCATCTCGACCAGGTCGTCGCCGGTGGGCGAGCTCGCCGTCATGATGCTCCTTCACATGTAAGAACTTCCTTACACGTGAAACGCTAACACCCTGACGCTCGTGGGCACCTCAGGGTTTCCCCCTGACCCGCGGGCCGGACAGGGGTCAGGCGGTCAGGGCGGCTTCGGTCAGGACGAGCGCCATCGCGGTCTCGGCGGCGCCGATCGCCGGGCCCTGCGAGCCGAGCGCGGCGGGGACGACCGGGGGCAGGGCGTCGCGACGCCAGGCCATCACGCCCTCGGCGGTGGCGGCGTGCAGGGCCGGGCCGGCGACGTCGAGCAGGTCCACGCCGAGACCGCCGAGGGTGACGACGGCCGGGTCGACGGCGTTGATCAGGGCGCCGACCCCCCGCCCGAGGGCCGCGGCGACGGCCCGGCAAGCGGCGGCCGCGGCGGGGTCACCGTCGCGGGCCGCGGCGATGGTCCGCTCGGCGAAGGCCCGCGGGTCGGCCGGCGCGCGGCGGCCCAGGTGGCGGGCCATGGCACGGCCGTCGACCTCGAGGTCCCAGCAGCCGCCGGCACCGCACGGGCAGCGGCGGGACGGATCGCCGAACGGCAGATGGCCGAACTCGCCGCCCGCGCCCGCCGCGCCGAGCACCGGACGGCCGTCGACGATGAGCACACCACCGACGCCGACCTCGACCGTCAGGTGCAGGGCCACGCCGACGCCCTGCGCGGCGCCGCGCAGCGCCTCGGCGACACCGGCGAGGGAGGCGTCGTTGCCGACCGCGAGCGGCAGGGACGTCAGGACGCCCAGGTCGACGCCGCGCCAGCGCAGGTTCGTCGCCTCGATCAGGGTCCGGCCGTGGACGGTGCCGGGGATCGCGACGCCGACCGCCCGCAGCCGGGGGCCGTGCAGCGCGGCGAGCGCCTCCCGTACCAGCGGAAGGACGGCGGAAGCGGGCTGGCCGAGCAGCCGGTGGACGGGCGCGGCCGCGAGGGCCCCACCGATCGCCGCGGTCGTCACCGTCCAGGTCGCGTGGGTGATGTCGACGACGGCGACGAGCGGCCCGTCGGGGTGCGGGACCAGCACCGCCGTCGGCCGGCCGCGGCCGCCGGTCTGCGGGGCGGGCGCCTCCGCGAGCAGCCGCGCCGCCCGCAGCCGGCCCATGATGCCGGCCGCCGAGCCACTGCTCAGCCCCAGCCGCGCCGCCGCCTCGGCCCGCGTGATCCCCGGCGTCCGGTGCGCGCACCGCAGCATCGCGAGCGCCCCCTGCGCCCGCAGGGTCTCCGCCCGATGGTCCATGGGTGCCGATCCTGCCCGTCGTACAATATGCTCGCGTGACGAGTTTAAAGGAGGCGCCATGTCGGTGCTCGGTGTGCTCGCCGGAATCCTCACCACCGGATGCTGGCTGCCACAGCTCGCCCGGTCATGGCGGACCAGGTCCGTCGGCGACATCTCGTGGTTCTACCTGCTGGCCCTCGCCTCCGGGGTCGCGCTCTGGGTGGCGTACGGCGCATCCCAGGGCGACCTGCCGATCGTCCTCACCAACGCGGCGACCGGCGCGGCACTGGTGACCCTTTCCGTCATGAAACTCCGGTACCGACAGGAGGACACCGCATGAAAGCAGTCCTGCTCGACATGGACGGCACACTCGTCGACTCCGACAGCGCCGTCGAACGCGCCTGGCACCGGTGGGCGGCCGAACACGCCGTCCCCGTCGACGTCCTCACCCCGATCCTGCACGGCAACCCCGCCGCGACCACGATCCGCGTCGTGCGCCCCGACCTCGACGACACCGCCGTCGCGGCCGCCGCCCAGCGCAACCTGGAGCTGCAGTACGACGACCTCGCCGACGTCACCGCCACCCCCGGCGCCGCCCGGCTGCTACGGACCCTCGACGAGCTCGGCGTGCCGTGGGCGGTCGTGACCAGCGCCGACCGGCGGCTCGCCACCGCCCGCCTGCACGCCGCCGGCCTGCCCGTCCGGCACCTCGTCACCGTCGAGGACACCCCCCGCGGCAAACCCGACCCGGCCCCCTACCTGGCCGGCGCCACCCTGCTCAACGCCGACCCGCGGGACTGCCTCGTCGTCGAGGACTCCCAGCCCGGCATCGACGCCGGCCGGGCCGCCGGCATGCGCGTCGCGGCACTGCGCGGCCTGCCCGGCGACCTGCGCATCCGCGACCTCGACGAGCTCGCGGACACGTTCACGGCTTGAACAGCACCTTGACCGTGCCGTCCTTCTTCGCCTGGAACTTCTCGTACGCCATCGGCGCCGCGTCCAGCGGCACCCGGTGCGTCGCGAACGTGTCCACCCCCAGCGGGTCCCCGTCACCCGTCAGCAACGGCAGGATCGCCGGCACCCAGCGCTTCACGTTCGCCTGACCCATCCGCAGCTGGATCTGCTTGTCGAACAGCACCATCATCGGCAACGGGTCCGCGGTACCGCCGTACACGCCGGACAGTGAGATCGTCCCGCCGCGACGGACCGCGTCGATCGCGAGGTGCAGCGCCGCCAACCGGTCCACGCCGGTCTTCTCGATCAGCTTCTGCGCCGCCACGTCCGGCAGGAACCCGACGATCGTCTGCGCCAGCTTCCCCACCGGCGACCCGTGCGCCTCCATACCGACCGCGTCCACGACCGAATCGGCGCCCCGACCGCCGGTCAGGTCCCGGATCGCGTCGGCGACGTCGTCGACCTGCGTCAGGTCGATCACCTCCACACCGTTCGCCCGGGCCCGCTCCAACCGCTCCGGGACCAGGTCCACACCGATGACCCGCAGCCCCCGGTGCATCGCCACCCGCGCCGCCATGTCCCCGATCGGCCCCAACCCCAGCACCGCGAGGGTCCCGTTCGCCGGGACGGCCGCGTACTCGACCGCCTGCCACGCCGTCGGCAACACGTCCGACAGGTACACGAACCGGTCGTCCGCCGGCCCCTCCGGCACCTTGATCGGCCCGAACTGCGCCTGCGGCACCCGCAGGAACTCCGCCTGCGCGCCCGGCACCTGCCCGTACAACTTCGTGTACCCGAACAGCGCCGCACCCTTGCCCGCCGACCGCACCTGCGTCGTCTCACACTGCGTCATCAGCCCCTGCGCGCACATGAGACAGTGCCCGCACGCGATGTTGAACGGGATCACGACCCGGTCACCCTGCTTCAGGTGCGCGATGTCCGCACCCACCTCCTCCACGACCCCCATCGGCTCGTGCCCGAGAATGTCACCCTCACTCATGAACGGCCCCAGCACCTCGTACAGATGCAGGTCCGAGCCGCACAGCCCGCTGGACGTGAGCCGGATGACGATGTCGTTCGGCTCCTGAATCACCGGATCCGGGACCGTCTCCACCCGGACGTCCCGCCTACCGTGCCACACCACAGCCTTCACGGCCCCTCCTCCGTCGCGTTCCCCCTCCCCCGCTACCCGCCCCCAGCCCCTGGAAACGAACCCGACCGGCCGGTACCGTGCCCGCCCGTGAACCAGTTCGACGCGATGCTCACCCTGCTACGGCAAGGCCGGAACCCCGGCACCAGACCCGACACGGACCCGTGGCTGCCGACGTGGACGGCGGGCGAGCCCCTGTCCCCGGGCCTGCACCAGGTGCACCGGCTCGACGGCCTGCCCGAGGGCGCACACGTCGACGCCACCCACGCCTGGACGCTGATGTCCGACAAGATCCACCGCGTCGACCGCACCACCGGCGAGGTCCGGACCGTCGCCCTGGAGGCACAGCACGGCTACTCACCCGACGCGGTGTTCCTCGGCGGCACGCTCGTCACCATCTCCAAGCAGCAGGTGCTCGTATGGGACACCGACACCGGCAAGCTGCTCACCGCCACCGACCCCGACGACATCCCCGGACCCGCCGGCGACCTCTGCGCGCTCGACGCGGCCGGCGGGTTCGCGGTGACCGGGACCCGCAACGGCTACCTGCTCGCCTGGGACCTCACCGACGGCCGGCGGCTGGCGAAGGTCGCCGGTCACGACGGCTACGTCAACCGAGTCGCCGTCACCACCGACGAGCCCGCGTCGGTGCTCAGCCTCGGCGGACGCCCCACCGCCGTCCGGTTCTGGACGCTGGACGGGCTGCGGCCCGTCGCCGGACCCGCCGACCCCGGGCCGGACGCCGCGCGCGGCGCGTGGACCCGCCTCGACGGTGCGCAGCGCGCCGTCACCGTCGACCAGGACGGCGTCCTGCGGATCTGGGATCCCACCACCGCGACGGTCGCGGCGCGGTTCAGCACCTGCGTCGGGGGCAGCGGCGGTCTCGCGTTCGCGGATGCGGCCGCGGTACTGGCCAGCGGCCGATTCGCACGCGTCGTGGACCTCGCCACCGGCACCGACCGCGGGGCAGTGCGCACCACGTTCACGTCACGCGCCGACCACGTCGCCGTGCACGGGCGAACGGTGCTCGTCACGCAGGGCGGCCACACCGAAGGGCTGGTGAACGTCCTGCACCTCGACGGCCTCGAGGCCGTCCCGCCGGGCGACGACAGCGCCGGCCACCGGCTGGAGTTCCACGCGGCGGTACCAACCACCGGCGGCATCGCCGCCACCGGCACCGACGGGCTCGTGCGGATCTTCGACGCCGCTGACGGGCGGCAGCTGGGCGAGCCGCTCGGCACGCAGCGGTACGACCACATGGGCCGGCGCGGGCTCTGCCGGCTCACCATCGACGGCCGCGAGGCGTCGCCGTCGCGGCCGGGCAGGTCACGCTGCTGACTGGCGGATTCCTCGTGCACGTCGCGCGGGATTGAGCACCGTCGCTAACAAACCCGGCAGGGGAAACCGGGTTCTGGCAAATCTTGACGGAACGTTGATCAGCCAGTATGAATGCATCGAGAGCGCTCTCCCGTCCTCACCGCCACGAACGGGAGACCACCCATGTCCCGATCACGCACGGTCCGAATGCTCGCCGGTGCGGGCGCAGCCCTGCTGGGCAGCGTCTTCGTCGCGCTCGCGCAGGCACCGTCGGCGCACGCCGCCGACCTCAACCTGACCCAATACGTCAACCCGCTGATCGGCACCGACGACAGCAACTCCCCCAACCCTGTCGGCGGCGGCGCCGGCGGCTCCACGTTCCCCGGCGCCACCGTGCCCTTCGGCATGACCCAGTTCAGCCCCGACACCCCCACCGCGTCCCCGTCCGGATACCGCGACAAGGACCGCACCATCGAGGAGTTCAGCCTCACCCACTTCAACGGCGCCGGCTGCCCCAACAACGAGGACCTCGGCCTGCTGCCCGTCACCGGCGCCCTCGGCTCCTCCCCCGGCACCGCCTGGACCAGCTACGCCTCCGCGTACACGAAAACCAACGAGAGCGCGTCCGCCGGCTACTACAAGAACCGCCTCGACAAGTACGGCGTCGACGCCGAACTGTCCGCCACCACCCGCACCGGCGCGCTGCGCCTCACCTACCCCAACACCACCACTGCACGGCTGCTCATCAACACCAGCCGCTCCGCCACCGGCAACCGCAGCGGCACCGTGAACATCTCCGGCAGCAACGTCACCGGCAGCGTCACCGCCGGCGGGTTCTGCGGATCCAGCAAGACCTACCAGATCTACTACTCGATCCGCTTCGACCGGGCCCCGTCCTCCGTCGGCACCTGGAACGGCGGCACCATCAGCAACGGATCCACCAGCACCAGCGGCGTCAACACCGGCGCGATCATCACCTGGGACACCAGCAGCAACCGGACCGTCAACGCCACCGTCGCGCTGTCGTTCGTGAGCACCGCCAACGCCACCGCCAACCTCAACGCCGAAACCGGCGCGTTCGACACCATCCGCAGCAACGCCAACGCCGCCTGGAACACCGCCCTCAACCGCGTCCAGGCCACCGGCGGCAGCGCCACCGAACTGCAGAAGTTCTACACCGCGCTGTACCACGTCATGGTCAACCCCAACATCGCCAGCGACGTCAACGGCCAGTACCGCGGCTTCGACAACGCCGTGCACACCGCCAGCCACCCCGTCTACCAGAACTACTCCGGCTGGGACATCTACCGCTCGTGGGCCGCGCTCATCGCGTTCATCGCCCCCGACGTCGCCAGCGACATCATGAAGTCCATGGTCCTCGACGGCCAGCAGGGCGGCCTGCTGCCCAAGTGGTCGCAGCAGACCAACGAGGACTTCGTCATGACCGGCGACCCCGGCCCGATCATCGTGTCCAGCGCGTACGCGTTCGGCGCCCGCGCCTTCGACACCGCCGCCGCGCTCCAGCTGATGAAGAACGCCATCGCCGGCGGCACCATGCAGGGCTCCCCGATCCGCGGCCGCCAGTCGGAGTACGCGTCCAAGACGTACATCCCCGGCGCCCCCTCGGACTCCATGGAGTACTCGGCCTCGGACTTCGCCGTCGCCCAGTTCGCCAAGGCCACCGGCGACACCGCCACCTACAACTCGGCGATGACCCGCGCCCAGTACTGGCGCAACACCTTCAACACCGAATCCGGGTACATCCACCCGCGCAACAGCGACGGCAGCTGGCCGTGGCCGCTCAACCCCGCCCAGGAGAGCCCCTTCACCGAGGGCAACGCCGCCCAGTACACCTGGATGGTCCCCTACAACCTCGGCGGCGTCATCAACCTCATGGGCGGACCCACCACCGCGGTGCAGCGCCTCGACCACCACTTCACCGAGCTCAACGGCGGACTCTCCCGGCCGTACTTCTACATCGGCAACGAACCCGAGCACAACGTGCCGTGGGCGTACAACTTCGCGCAGCGGCCCGCCAAGACCGCCGGCGCCGTCCGCCGCGTCATGACCGAGTCCTTCACCACCGGCGCCGGCGGCCTGCCCGGCAACGACGACCTCGGCGCCACCTCCGCCTGGTACG
The DNA here is from genome assembly GCF_040654975.1 of Dactylosporangium sp. NPDC050588. NCBI lineage: Bacteria > Bacillati > Actinomycetota > Actinomycetes > Micromonosporales > Micromonosporaceae > Dactylosporangium > Dactylosporangium sp. NPDC050588. Next base: position 114,137 of record NZ_JBFAJA010000017.1, read on the forward strand.
TCTGGTCCGCGATGGGCATGTACCCGGTCACCCCGGGCGCCGACACCCTCGCCATCCACGGCCCCACGTTCCCGTCGGTGCTCATCCAGCGCGCCGCCGGCAACATCCAGATCAACGGCGGCAGCTCCACCAACGCCTACGTGCAGAGCCTCACCCGCGACGGCGCCGCCGTGTCCAACAACTACCTGCGCTACCCCGACCTCGCCGCCGGCGGCACCCTCCAGTACACGATGGGCGGCAGCGAGTCCAGCTGGGGCACCGGCGCCGGCAACGTCCCGCCGTCCTTCACCGACGGCGCCACCCAGCCGCCGACCCCGGCCAACCTCGGCACCAACCTGGCCCTGAACAAGGCCGCCACCGGCTCCGCCGCCTGCGCCACCGCCGAGTCCGCGGCCAAGGCCGTCGACGGCAGCCTGCAGAACAACAGCAAGTTCTGCACCAGCACCGCCCCGCGCTTCCTGCAGGTCGACCTCGGCTCCAACCAGACCGTCAGCACCTTCGTGCTCAAGCACGCGGGCCTCGGCGGCGAGTCGACCGGCTGGAACACCGGCGCGTACACCATCTCCACCTCCACCGACGGCACCACCTGGACCCAGGTCGTGTCCACCTCCGGCAACCGCTCCAGCCGCACCCAGCACTCGATCACGGCACGGACCGCCCGCTACGTGAAGGTCGACATCGGCACCCCCGCCAACGACGGCAACACCGCGGCGCGTCTCTACGAGTTCGAGGTGTACGGCGGCGGCACCCCGTCCGGCAATCTCGCCCTCGGCAGGCCGGCCACCGCCGACTCGTCCTGCGGCACCACCGAAGGCCCCGAGAAGGCGGTCAACGGCAGCGTCTCCGGCGGCAACTCCGACAAGTGGTGCTCGCTCGGCACGACCAAGTTCCTCCAGGTCGACCTCGGCAGCACCGTCCACATCGGATCGCTGGTCGTCCGCCACGCCGGCGCCGGCGGTGAGGACGCGGCCTGGAACACCCGCGACTACGACCTGGTGACCTCGACCGACGGCGCCACCTGGACCACCGCCGCACAGGTCCGCGGCAACACCGCCAACGTCACCACCACCACGACCAACGTCAACGCCCGCTACATCCGCATGAACGTCATCACCCCGACCCAGAACACGAACACGGCCGCGCGCGTCTACGAGTTCGAGGCGTACAGCTGACCCTGTGAACACAGCGAGGACCCGGGCTGGACCACGGCCCGGGTCCTCGCTGTTGTCGTTTCCTTAGTCCGGGGTCACACCCCGTAAGCCGTCCTAGGACACTAGTTCACCGTCCCAGCCAGGCAAAACGTCCGCCGGCACGGCCGGGAGACGCGAAGATCGACATGAGCCCGCAGCAGCACCGCCGACCACCTCGCCGCCCAGGGCGCGGGCCTCGGCCTCACCATCGTGAAGGCCATCATCGAGGCCCACCACGGCGACATCACCGTGGCCAGCGCCACGGCCAGGGCACCACGGTCCAGCTGACCCTGCCCGCCACGGCTCCCCCGCCGCGCGACGGCCCGGCCTGACCCCGTCCGCCCCCCGGCCGGTTCACCGGTCCGCTGCGGGACGGGTCAGCGTAAGCCCGCGTGCTGCCGGTCCGGCCGCGCCGGGACGTCCGGCTCCGCGGCGATGCGGCCGGTGCGGTCGGTGCGGTCGGTGCGGTCGGTGCGCCGGACCCGCCGCGCGACCGCCCGGACGGCGATGACGAACCCGAGTCCCGCGGCGACGGCGAACTTGACCACGCCCTTGTCCCACAGCAGGCCGTTCACGCCCGCCCACAGCAGCGACGGCCACGACCGGTCGTCGTGCTGCCCCCACAGGGCCGTCGCCAGCAGCATCGTCGTCACCGCCGCAGCGCCCCCGACCAGCAGCACCGTGCCGGCCCCCCGCCAGATCCTCCGCATACATCCGAACCTATGCCCGGCCCGCCCCTCGCTCATCGAGCCCCGGGTGGATTCCCGCCTCCACCCCAGGGTGTAGCCCGGGGTGGTACCGCAGACCGAGCCGGCCCGGCGCCGCGGGGTCCTTCAGGCCTACGCCGGGGGCGTCAGGTCGCCGACGGCGTCGGCGTAGTAGGTGCTGCCGAGGTGGAACGCGACCTGCCGCAGCGTCCACGCGCCGCCCTCGACCCGGTCGAGCCGCTCGTCGTCGAGGGCCCGCAACCGCAGCGCCCAGATCATGCCGAGGCGGTGGAGTCTGCTGTACGCCTCGTCGAAGTCCTCCTCGGTGAACGGGGCGAGATCGGCGGGCGTGGTCACGGCCGAGGCGTGCCAGTGGTCGGGCGGTGGCGGCGCGCCGGCGAGGCGGGCCTCCAGCTCGGCGAGGTGGTCGACGAGGTGGTCACCGAGGCGGCGGACGGCCTTGTGCGGCGTGTACACCCGGTCGCCGGCGGGAACCGGCCGCCCGTCCCACGCGGGCCAGGTCCTGGCGAGCCGCAGCGCGTGCGCCACGGCCTCCTCGATGACGCGGGCAGGGTCGCGGCCGTCTACTTCGGGAACGTCGTCGCTCATGCCCGCGAACGTAGCGCCGGCACCGTTCGGCCCCCGCCGAACGGACAGCGGACCCGGCACGGCTGACCCGGCACGGGCGGCTCAGGCGAAGCGGATGTGGACCGGGCTCACCCGCGCGGTCTCGGGCGCGAACGCGAACGCGGTCAGGGCCTCCCGCACCACGGCGAGGGTGTCGGCGCCCACGAGGGCGACCCAGGCCTGCTCGGCGGCGAGGCCCGCGGTGCGCATCGCGTCGACCGCGCGCGCCCCCGCCACGGTGAGCTCCAGGCGCCGCACGCGACCGTCGGCGCCCCCGGCCTGCCGCCCCAGCAGCCCCTCGGCGTGCAGGGTCGCGCAGATCTTGCTGATCGCCTGGGTGGTCATGCCGAGCCGGTCGGCGAGCTGGGTGACGGTGTCGAGGCCGTCGCCGATGAACAGCAGCGTGAGCGACTGCGACGGGGTCAGGTGACCGTAGCCGACGGTGGACAGCTCGCCGAGCACGTTGCGCACCAGCCGCTCGCAGCAGGCGGCCAGCAGCACGCCCAGGTCGTGCCCGGCGGCCGGTGCCGTCGAGGGGGCCTCACTCATGCCAGCACCTTACCGGCAGGACGGCACCTCCCGACCCTTGACTGCACAACTCGGATACGTATCTAATTTACGTAACTCGGTTACCAATAGGAGGAGTCATGGAGCTGACACCCGGCATCACGCTCGCGGAGCTGCGGGACGGCCGGCGCGGCGTCGCGGTGTACTTCGTGCGGGCGGCGAGCTGCGCGGTCTGCCTGCGGCACGTCAAGGAGCTGGCCGGGCTGCGGCTCGCCGACCGCGGGGTGACCCCGGTCGTCGTCGTGCCCGGCGAGGACGCGCAGGCCGACCGGGTCCGCCGGGTCGCCGGCCCGGTCCGCGTGGTGGCGTCGCCGGGCGCGGAGGCACACCACGCCGCCGGGCTGCCCCGCTCGATGCTGCTCCAGCACAGCGGCACCCTGCTCGTCGACGCCGCGGGCGAGGTCCGCTACCGGCTCGCCACGACCCTGCCGATGGGCAGCTTCGACGCGGCCGCGCTCACCGCCGCCGTCGACGCCCTGTAGCGGCACCTGCCGGGGTGTGACGTCCCGTACAGCCGCTCAGCTCCGCCCGCGGGATCCCGATGCCCAGGGGACACCGAACTCTGACGCACCGGGGGACAGACGACATGAGCACCACCACCGACCGCCGCGCACCCGCCGCGAGGCGCGCCGGCGCGAGACCGGGCACACCGGTACCGGCGCCGCAACCGCAAACTGGTCGGTGGTGGGCGCTCGTCGTGCTCGCCATGGCGCAGCTCATGGTCGTCCTCGACGCCACGATCGTGAACATCGCGCTGCCCACCGCGCAGCGGGACCTCGGCTTCTCCGACGGCGGCCGGCAGTGGGTCGTCACCGGCTACGCGCTCGCGTTCGGCAGCCTGCTGCTGCTCGGCGGCCGGCTGTCGGACCTGTTCGGCCGCAAGCGGATGTTCCTCGTCGGCCTGGTCGGCTTCGCCCTGGCGTCCGCGCTCGGCGGCGCCGCGCAGGGCCTCACCATGCTCATCGTCGCCCGCGCGCTGCAGGGCGCGTTCGGCGCCGCGCTCGCCCCGGCCGCGCTGTCGCTGCTGTCGATCACGTTCCCCGACCCGAGGGAGCGCGGCAAGGCGTTCGGCATCTACGGCGCGATCTCCGGCGCCGGCGGTGCCGTCGGCCTGCTCCTCGGCGGCGTCCTCACCGAGTACGCGTCGTGGCGCTGGTGCCTGTTCGTCAACCTCATCATCGCCGCGCTCGCCGTCGCCGGCGGACTGCTCAAGCTGCGCGACGAACCCGCCCGGACCGGCGGCCGCATCGACGTCCCCGGTGCGGTGACGGCCGTCGTCGGCCTGGTGTCGCTGGTGTACGGCCTGGCCAACGCCGAATCGGACGGCTGGGACGACGCGATGACCCTCGGCCCGGTGACCGTCGGCGTGCTGGTCCTCATCGCGTTCGTCGCCATCGAACGGCGGGTCGAGCACCCGCTCCTGCCGCTGCGCGTCGTGCTGGACCGCAACCGGGGCGGCTCCTACGCCGCGGTCGGCATCGCCGGCGCCGGCATGTTCGGCATCTTCCTCTTCCTCACCTACTACATGACGAGCGTCCTGGGCTTCACCCCGATCCAGACCGGCTGCGCGTTCCTGCCGATGCTCGCCGCCATCATGCTGTCGGCGACCACCGCCGGCTCGATCCTCACCCCGCGGGTCGGCCCGCGCCCGCTCGTCCCGCTCGGCGCCCTCACCGCCGGCGCCGGCATGCTGCTGATGACCCGGCTCGACCTGCACTCCACGTACGCCACCGGGGTGCTGCCCGGCCTGCTCGTCATCGGCCTCGGCATGGGCCTCATCTTCGCCCCGACGCAGAACGCCGCCACCTCCGGCGTCGCCCACACCGACGCCGGCGTCGCCTCCGCGATGATCAACACGACGCAGCAGATCGGCGGGTCCATCGGCACCGCGCTGCTCAGCTCGTTCGCGGCGAGCGCCGCCGGCGACTACATGGCCGGCCGGAAACCGACGCCGCAGCTGGCCGCGCAGGCCGCCATCGAGAGCTACCACACGGTGTTCTGGTGGTCCGCCGGCTTCTTCCTCCTGTGCGCGCTCGTGTCGGCCGTCCTGTTCCGCACCGGCCCCCTCGACGTCGACCCCGACGCCCCTCGCGCCATGGCGCACTGACCGCACGCTCTTTCGAGAAGCCGCTCCCTCCCGGGGGCGGCTTCTCGCATGTCATGCCGCCGGACCTCAGCGCGGGGACGCGCCGCCGTCGATGTCCACCGTGGCGCCGGTGACGAACCCCGCCTCCGCCGAGACGAGGTAGACGGCGGCCGCGGCGACCTCGGCGGCGGTCCCTCCGCGGCCCACGGGCAGCGCCGCCACGGTCGCCGCCCGCCGCTCCGGGGTGCTGAACGTGGCGTGGAAGTCGGTGTCGCCGATGTAGCCGGGCGCGAGGGCGTTGACGGTGATCCGGTCCGGCGCGAGCTCCTTCGCCAGGCCCTTGGTCAGGCCGATGACGCCGGCCTTCGCGGCGGAGTACGCGACAGCGCCCGGCCCACCGCCGTTGTGCGCCGCGAGGGACGCCATCGTGACGACCCGCCCCGCCCCGGACGCCCGCAGCGCCGGCAACGCGGCCCGCACGGTCCGGAACGTGGCGGTGAGGTTGACGTCGGTGACCTGCGCGAAGTGCTCGTCGCTCATGTCGGCGACCGCGACCCGCCCGACCAGGTGCCCGGCGTTGCAGACGAGGATGTCGAGGCCGCCGAGGTGCTGCGTCGCCTCGCCGACGAACCGGTCGACCTCCGCGGTGCTGGTCACGTCACCCCGCACCGCCAGGGCCCGCCGGCCCAGCCCCGCGATCCGCTCGACGACCGCGGCGGCCCGGTCCGCGGACCGCCCGTGGTGCACCACGACGTCCGCGCCGTGCTCGGCGAGCGCCACCGCGATCGCCGCACCGATCCCGTGCCCCGCCCCCGTGACGAGGGCCCGCCGCCCCGTGAGATCGAACATGCTGCCGCCTTCCGCTCGTGACTGGACGGCGCCTTCTACGGTGCCGCGCATGACAGAGACATTCTTCGCCCTCTTCGGGTTCACATTGTTGTTCGAGCCACCCGCCGTCGCCGGGGTCGTCGGGGCGGGCCTCACACTGGCGCTCCGGCGACGGCTCGGCAAGGCGTTCTGGCCGGCGCTGCTCGGCTTCCTCGTGCTGGTGGCGCGGAAGATGGTCGAGGTGTACGTCGACGTCGCCGAACTCCGCGACGACTGGATCAGGCTGGAGTTCACACTGGACGCCGCCTGGTCGGCACTGCTCACCGCCGCCTTCTTCATCGTGGCCACCCACCGCCACGCCCCCACCGCACCCCCGGACCCGGCGAGCTGACACTTCAAGGGAACCGCCGCCCTCCGCCGGGATTCTGCACGGGCATGGACGTCGCAAGCCCCTCTGCCCCGACGCGAACGGCAACGCCGGCCGGCCCACCACCACCGACGCGGACGCGGGTGGCAACGCCGGCCGGCCCACAGCCGCCAAGACCGACACCGACAGCGACGCCGACCGACACACTGCCGCCAGAACCGACGCAGACGGCGGCACAAACGCCGGGGCCGACACGAACAGCGACACGAACAGCGGGGCCAGCGCGGACAGCAGGACCGACACGGACCCGGATGCGGCTGACAGCGCCAGCCGGCCCACAGCCACCGAGACCGACACCGACAGCGACGCCGACCGGCACACTGCCGCCAGGACCGACGCAGACGGCGGCACAAACGCCGGGGCCGCCACGGACAGCGGCACAAACGGCGAGGCCGACACGGACAGCGGCACGAACAGCGGGGCCAGCGCGGACAGCAGAGCCGACACGGACCCGGATGCGGCTGACAGCGCCAGCCGGCCCACAGCCACCGAGACCGACACCGACAGCAACGCCGACCGACACACTGCCGCCAGGACCGACGCAGGCGGCGGCGCGGGCCGGCACACTGCCGCCGGGACCGACGCGGACGCGGATGCAGGTGACAGCGCCGGCCGACGCACAGTCGCCGAGACTGACACCGACAGCGACGCCGGTCGGCACGCTGCCGCCAAGACCGACGCGGACGGCAACGCGGACGGGAACGCGGACATGGACACGGGTCGCAGCGCCGGCCGGCACACAGCCGCTGAGACCGACATCGGCAGCGACACTGACCGGCACAATGCCGCCAGGAGCGACGCGGACGGCGGCACGGACGGCAGCACAGCCGCCGAGACCAACACGGACTGCGACGCCGACTGGCGCACTACCGCCGAGACCGACAGCGACGCCGGTCGGCGCACTGCCGCCAGGAGCGACGCGGACGGCGACGCTGGCCGGCACGCTGCTGCTGAGGCCGATGCGGGTGGCGACGCTGGCCGGCGTGCTGCTGCTGTCGGCGTGCACCACCGCACCGGTGTCGAATCCGCGACCGTCGCCGACCGACTCCACGGCACCGCCGACCGTGTCCACGGCACCGCCGTCCGTGTCCACGGCACCGCCGTCCGTCTCCGTGGCGCCGGCGGCCCCGCGGGACTGCGGGAGCCTGGTCAGCGTCGGGCTGGGCGGCGACGCGTGGCGTGCGGCGCCCGTGGCGGGGCCGGCCGCGTTCGGGGCGCTCGACTACCGCTGGGGCGACAGGGCCGCCTTCGCGGAACGGACCCCGGACGCGCAGGGCTGGCGCCGGTTCAAGGTGGCGCTGCGGCTGCGCGGCGGCACACCCGCGACGGTCACCGTGCCGGCCGCGGCGTGAGGTCGCCGCCCTCACGTACCGCAACGGCCTCGACGACACCGTCTCCTTCGCCGGCTGCGGCGCCGCGTCGGACCCGCCCGCGAGCGAGTTCGCCGGCGGCTTCGCGGTGCGGGACGCGGCCTGCCTGCCGGTCGAGGTCACCTGGCCAGGCGGCACCGCCCGGGTCGTGCTCGACTTCGGCGTGGGCGGCTGCTGAGCCACGACGGCCCGCAGGTCGGGCGGACCCGGTGCACGTAAACGATCCCCGTCATGCCCAGAACCTACCGCGGGGGTACGACAGAAAACCCGGTCAGGAGGCGGGCCACCTCCGGCGTCGCAGCGGCGTCCACCGGGGTCTGACCGGCGTGGTCCGCGGCGGCGGGGTCGGCGCCCGCGGCGAGGAGCGCCCGGATGAGAGTCGGCGACGCGCCGCGGCGGACCGCGAAGTGCAGCGGCGTGCGGCCCAGCCGGTCGCGGGCGCCGGCGTCGAGGCCGGCGGCCAGGAGCCGGTCCAGGACCCGCAGCCGCGCACCGGCGGGGAACAGCCACGGCAGCAGGTGCACGAGGGTCCGGCCGTGCGCGTCCAGCAGCCTCGGGTCCAGGCCCTCGTCCAGGAGCGCCTCGATCGCGGTCGCCTCGCCGTGCATGACGTACTCCAGCAGCTGTGACCGCAGCTCCAGCAGCGGCGTCGGCAGCCAGCCGCCGAGGGTCCGCCAGCCGCGGACGGCGACCGCGCAGCCCGGCTCGACCCGGCCCGCCAGGGCCTGCAGGGCCAGCTCGCGGGTCAGCTCCTCCGGCGGGTGCGGCACGTGCAGCGTCCCGTCGCGGACGGCGACCTCGTGCCACGTGCCGCCGCAGCTGAGCTCCACCGGCCCGGGCAGCCGCGGAGGCGCCGGCATCGTCACAGCGCCGCGGGCCGGAAGGAGCATGCCGCGGGCCGGGAAGAGCGCGGCGCCGACGAGCGGGTGCAGCTGCGCCGGGTCGAGCTCGCCGCCGCGCAGCTCGTCGAGGACGGCCGGCCAGTGCTGGGCGGCGTGGGGCAGTGCGGGCACGCCCGCCGGCGGGCCGTTGTGCGTGGGCACGACCCGCACTCGGGGCCGGGGCCCGTCGAGACGGTCGAGCAGCAGCCCGAGGAACGACGGCATCGGCGCCAGGACGACGTCGGCGCCGGTGGTCTCCGCCAGGTGGCGGGCCCGTTCGGCGAGCATCGTGAGCCCGGGCCGGTAGTGCCGCAGCAGGTGCTCGGGCGCGTCGACGTCGAACCCGGCCTCGTCCCACGCCTCCGCGATCCGCCCCTTCGCGAGCAGCTGCGTGGCGCGTTCGGTGCGGCCCTCGTGGTCGTCGCGGCCGAGCTCCGCCACGGGCAGCGGCGTCCCGGCGGCGGTGAAGAACGGCAGCCGGGTGCGGCCGCCGCAGCGGGCCAGCAGCTCGGTGGTGTGCCGGTCGTCCCAGCGTTCCCGGTTCAGGTGCAGGCCCTGCTCGACGTGCCCGGCAGCGACCGGCTCGGCGCGCAGCCGCAGCCGCTGCGGCTGGTCGGTCACGTCCGGGCCGTGCACGGTCAGGCCGACGCCGCCCTGGTACAGGGCGAGCGGCGTCACCGCGCGGGCACCGTTGAGCGGCTCGGGCCTGAGCGGCAGGTGCCAGCGCAGCAGGTCCGGCACCAGGTGGGCGAGGTCGTCGGCGACCCGTCCGGCGACGTCCGCGCCGTGCCGGTCGGCGACGGCCGCCAGGTCCAGCTCGACGGCGACGTTCGCCACCACGCAGGCGCCGCGCCAGTCACCCGCGAGGCGCAGCCGCGTGGCCTCTTCGATCATGTCCGCCGGCACCCCGTAGCGCCGCACAGGCAACCCCCGTTCACGTGAGTGGCATCCCCCGGTCACCGGCCGGACAGCTTAGTGCGCGGGGTGTTCGCGTTTCGTACAGTGCCCAGTGTGAAGGGCTCAGTGAACGGCGACGGCGGGCTCCCGGCCGGGGTCGAGGTGTACTCGCTGACGGCCGACGGCACGGCGCTGCTGACGTCCCGGACGGGCCGCGGCGACCTGCTCGACCCGGCCGAGCTGCTGCCGTTCATCGACAGCGGGCAGCACGCCCGGTATCTGATCGGCGACGCGCTGACGTCGCCGGAGCGGCCCAGCAACGCGACCTACAAGCTGGGCCTGATGCGGGGGCACAGCGCGTTCACGCCGCACGCGCACGGCGGGGAGCACTTCGTGCTGAGCCTCGGCTACGCGGCGTGCGGGCTCTACGACGACGAGCGGCAGGAGGCGGTGACGGTGCGGCTGACGCCGGGCGTCATGCTCCGCATCCCGGCGCTGCTGCCGCACTCGTTCATCAACCGGGGCGACGGCCGGCTGCTGATCCTCGCCGCCAACACCGGCTTCGGCATCGACCACGAGGACTACGCGATCACCGCCGAGGAGGCGGAGCGCCGCGCGACCGCGGAGCCACCGCACCACAGCGAGCTGGACTATCCGGCCCTGGCGAAGGCGCTGCGCGCCGTCGGCGAGGCGCCGTCACCGGGTGGGATGACCTTGCGGGAGCGGGCGGCCCGGGCCGCCCGCCGTCTCGCCGTGTGTCTGGAGGGATCGGCATGATCTGCCCGCACTGCACCGCCAACCTGAAGCGCACCGAACGCACCGGCAAGACGTGCGGCAAGTGCCGGAAGTCGTTCGTGTTCGAGCCGAAGGAGAACCCGTTCGCGCTGCACGACGTGAAGGTGCGCCGGCTCACCGGCAAGCTCAGCGAGGACAACCACTGGTACACGGTGACGCAGCTCTGGTACGCGGCAGCCCGCAAGACCAACAAGTCCGCCAACGACGGCACCGCCGGCTGCGGCGTGGTCGTGCCGCTGCTGATCGGCACCATCCTGCTCGCTGTCGGCGTCTTCGGTGACGTGGTGCCGCTCGCGATCGTCGGCGGGGCGCTGCTCACCATCGGTATCGTGATCGTCGTGCTGCGGCTGGCCGGCGTCCTCAAGCGCGAGGTCGCCGTGAAGATGCCGCTGGACCAGTTCCGCAAGGAGATCCTCGGCGGCTGGAGCCGGATCTACCTGAAGCCGCCCGGCGGGATCATCGACGAGGCGCACGTGCGGCCCGGGCCGCCGCCGCAGCAGCCGGCGTTCGCGATCCTGTCCCCGGACCCGTCCGTGCTCGCCTGCCTGCGCGTCAACGAGGTCGAGCGCTACTTCAACGCCGCGCTCGCCGCGAACGTGGCCGCGCTGCCGCCGTCGGTCCCGGTCGCGGTGCTGCGCGACGCGAGCCTCGACGGTGAGGTGTTCCTCGCGACCACCCGCCACGAGCTGCGCGGCCGGCGGGTCATCGACCTGGGCCTGCGGCCACGGACCGTGCTCGCGACGAAGGACCCGTTCAAGCTGCGCACGAAGGCCCGGCAGCCGGAGCGGGTCGCGTGGCTGAAGGCGCAGACGGACCTCACGCCGAAGGAGCTGGACTGGCTCGGCGAGGGCTGGTCGTCGCCGGTGGCGGCGCTGCGCCCGGCGCAGCTGCTGGCCCGGGTCAAGAAGGTCGCCGAGCACCTGCGCACGTCCACCGGGCCCGACCGTGACGAGAAGGCCGCGATGGCGGTCGGCTTCATGACGTGGCCGGGCGAGTGAGCGCCGTCGACCGGGCGCTGGCCTCGGCGGCGGTGCGGGCCGGGGCGCCGGGACGGATCCGGTTCACCCGCCGGCAGCTGTACTACGAGGTGTGCCGGGGCCTGCTGCCGCTGCACCGGCTGCCGCGCCGGCTGCGGTTCACGCTGCCCGCGCCCGTCGGCTACGACCGGTTCCTCGCCGCGCTGGACCGGCACGGTCCCGTGCCCGGGCTCCTCGACGATCCCGCGTCGCGGGTCGCGGCGCCCGCCGACGACGTGCCCGACCTGTACGACTACGGCCTCCCCCGGCTCCTCGTCTGCCAGGACGCGGCGATCGCCGGGATGCTGCTCGCCAACGAGCTGCACATGGAGTCGGCGTGCCCGGTGTTCGCGGAGCGGGACCTGCCGCTCGACCCGCGCCTGACCGACGCGCTGCGGCGTACCGGCGACGCGGCCGTCTTCGTCCTGCACGACGCGAGCGCCGCCGGGTACGCGACCGTCGACGCCGTCCGCGAGTGGGCCGGTGAGCTGCGCGTCCACCCGCTGGGGCTGCGACCGGTGCACGCCGCGGCGCTGCACCTGACCACGGCCTCACGAAGGCTGACCGCCGGCCCGCGCACCACCGCCGTGGACCTGGACGCGCCGGCGGGGCTGGAGCCGTGGGAGGTGCGGCGGCTGCGGGCCGGGCACACCGTCGAGGTCGCCGCCGTCAACCCGGCCCGCCTGCTGCGCACCGTGCACCGCCTGGTCCGGGGGCAGTCCCGGACGCGCCGCCGATCCGCCCGCCTCCGGCAGCTGCAGGCCGCGGGCTTCATGACCTGGCCCGCCGCATGACAGGAGAGCTGTGAGCCACTACCGGGAGATCCAGTTCACCGACGAGCTGCTCAGCGACCGCAGCGTCCATCGCCGCTTCGCCGACGGCCGGGAGGAGTGGCGCCGCCGCGCCGGCGACCATTACGTGCAGTGGCAGGACAACTCCGGCCGCAGCGGCATCGACGAGATCCTCGGCAACCGCATCATCAAGCGCACCTACAGCACCGGCCAGTTCGTCTACGGGCGCGACCAGGGCTACGGCCGCACCGCCTGGGGCGACGGCACGCTGACGGTGAACCGCACCTCGTTCGGCGGCCGCACCGGGGCGATCCTCGCCGCGGTCGGCGCCGGCGCGCTGCTCGGCGCGGTCGTCGCGCCGCCGCTGATGATGTCGCCGATCGAGGAGGAGGAGCTGCGCCGCCAGGCCCAGCAGCAACAGCAGTCCTCCTCCGGCGACGGAGGCGACGGCGGCGACGACGGAGGCAGCTGGTCCGACGACCACGACGGCGACAGCGGCTCCGACGACGACTTCGGCTGAGCCACAGGAAGCTGAGCCGCAGGAAGCTGAGCCGCAGGAACAGCAACACGGAACGGACAGGAGGACCCCGTGGCACGCATCGCGGCGACGCTCGGTGACCCGCAGGCGCTGACCGGGCTCGGCGCCCGGCCGGTCGCCTCGGCGGGCCCGGTCACGCTCGGCATCGTCGACGGCGAGCCGGGGTTCGCGGAGGGGCCGTTCGCCGCCGGTGACCTGCACGCCGTCGGCGAGGTCGTCCTGCACAACCGGGCCGAGCTGCTCGCCGCCCTCGCGAAGGCCGGCGACCCCGCACCGCCGGAGACCCCCGACGGTGCGCTGCTGCTGCGGGTGTACGCCCGGCTCGGCGCCGCCGGCGTCCGCGCGGCCGACGGCATGTTCGTCCTGGTCGTCGCCGACGGGACCGACCTCGTCGTCGTCCGCGACCACGTCGGGGCGCGCACCGCCTTCCACGCCCGGTCCGGGTCCGGCACGTGGGCCGTGTCGACGTCGCTGCGGGCGCTGCGGCACTGGCCGGACCTCGGCACCGGGCTCAACCTCGCCGCCGTGCGGTCGTTCCTCACGTTCGCGTACCTGCCCGGCGACGAGACCCTCCTGCGCGGCGTTCACGAGGTGCTCCCCGGCCGGATCGTGCGGCTGCGCGGCGGAGCCGGCCACGAGGGCACCGTCCGGGAGGAGGTGTTCTGGGAGGCGACCGAGGCGATCGACGAGACGGTCACCGCCGACGGGCACGCCGCGACGCTGCGGGCGCTGCTGGAGCGGGCGACGAGCCTGCGCCTGCCGCAGGCCGAACCCGCCGCCGTCCTGCTGTCCGGCGGCGTCGACAGCAGCCTCGTCACGGCGCTCGCGGCGAAGCTGCACGACCAGGAGGTCCGCACGTACAGCATCAGCTTCGGTCATGAGCTGCCGAACGAGCTGGCGTACTCGGGGCTGGTCGCCGCCCACTGCAACACCCGCCACCAGATCCTCAGCGTCTCCGGCGAGGCGGTCGCGGCGCGGCTCGCGGACACGGTCGCGCTGCTGGACAGCCCCGTCGGCGACCCGCTGACCGTGCCCAACCTGATGCTCGCCGAGGCGGTCGCCGGCGACGGGATGCGGGTCGTGCTCAACGGCGAGGGCGGCGACCCGGTCTTCGGCGGCCCGAAGAACCTGCCGATGCTGCTGTACGAGTTGCACCGCGACGACCCGTCCCCGGACGCACGGTCGCTGGCGTACCTGCGCTCCTACCGCAAGTGCTACGGCGACCTGCCGGCGCTGCTGACCGCGGACACGCTGCGCGCCCTGGACGGCGAGCCCGGGCCGGAGCGCTTCGTCGCGCCGTACCTGTCCCCCGGCACGATGCGCTCCCACCTGAACCGGCTGCTGCACTGCAACCTGCGCACCAAGGGCGCCCACCACATCCTCACGAAGGTCGAGCGGCTCACCGCCGCGCGCGGGTTGCAGGGGCGCGCGCCGCTGTTCGACCGCCGGGTGATCGACCACGCGTTCACGGTCCCGCCGAGGTTGAAGCTCGCCGGTACCGACGAGAAATGGATCCTGAAAGAGGCGGTCCGGGACCTGCTGCCGGCGACGATCATCGACCGCCCCAAGAGCGGCATGCGGGTGCCGGTCCAGCAGTGGCTGAGCGGGCCGCTGAAGGCGCTCGCCGACGACGTGCTGCTCGGCAGCCGCACCAGCGGCCTGTTCGACCCCGTCACGATCCGCGCCTGGCTGCGCGGCGAGGGTGCGCTGCTGCCCCGCCAGGGCGGCAAGGTGTGGCTGGTGCTCACGCTCGAGCTCTGGCTGCGTGCCTACGATGTCGTGTGAACTTCGTTGACCTTCCCGACCCGCGCACCGGCCACATCCGCAGCCGCCTGGACTGCGGTGGCCCCGCCGAGGTGTCGGCGGCCGTCGCCGCCGCCCGCGCCGCCCTGCCCGCCTGGGCCGGACTGACCGCGAAGGAGCGCTCGCACCGGCTCCTCGCGCTGGTCGCGCTCATCGAGCAGCACCTCGACGCGTACGTCACGGCCGAGGTCGCGGGCACCGGGAAGCCCACCGCGGACGCCCGGGCGGAGGTGCTGAACGCCGCCGACGTGCTGCGCTTCTACGCCGGTGCGGTCCGCGCCGACCTCACCCCGGCCGCCGGTCACCGCCTCCCCGGCCGGGAGAGCTGGGTGCGGTGGGAGCCGCTCGGAGTCGTGGCGGCGATCGTACCGTGGAACTATCCGCTGCTCATGGCGGCGTGGCGGCTCGGTCCGGCGCTCGCCGCGGGCAACGCCGTCGTGCTGAAGCCGGCCGAGACCACCCCCGACACCGCGGTGCTGCTGGCCTCGCACGCCGCTTCGACGCTCGGCGCGGGCGTGCTGGTCGCGCTGCCCGGCGACCGCGACACCGGGCGGCTGCTCGTCGGCGGCGACGTCGACGCGGTCGCCTTCACCGGCAGCCAGGCCGGCGGGCTCGACGTCGTCGCCCGGGCCGGGCTGCGCCGGGTCAGCCTGGAGCTCGGCGGCAACTGCGCCGCCGTCGTCCTGCCCGACGCGCCCCCGTTCACCTACGACGAGCTGGTCGGCGCGTGCACGTACAACGCCGGGCAGAGCTGCGCCGCCCCGGCCCGCGTCATCACGCTGCGCTCCCACCTGGACGAGGTCGTCGACGGGCTCGCCGCCGCCATGCTCGCCCGCCGCGCCGGCCCCGACTTCGGACCGCTGAACAACGCCGCCCAGCTCGCCCGCTTCGACGCGATCGTCTCCTCGTCCGCGGCCGGCGTGCGCCGCTCCGGCACCCTGACGGTCGGCTCCGGCGAGGCCGACGGGTTCTGGCGGGCCGGCCTGATCCTCGCCGACCTGCCGCCGGACGACCCGGCGGTCACGCAGGAGATGTTCGGGCCGGCGCTGACGGTACAGGCGGCGGACGACCTCGACGGCGTGGTCTCCCTCGCCAACTCCGTGCCGCAGGCCCTCGCCGCCAGCGTGTGGGGCACCGCGGTCGGTCCGTCGCTGCGGGTCGCCGGCCTGCTGGACTGCGGCGAGGTGTGGGTGAACTGTCACCTGGAGCAGACCGCGGAGCTCCCGCACGGCGGCCGGCGCGGCTCAGGGCACGGCACCGACCTGAGCGTCCTGGCGCTCGCGGAGTACCAGCGCCCGAAGACCGTCACCGTGCGGCTATGAACACGTGCTCCAGACCGGGCCGGTCTGGCGCGTCGCGCACGTCCAGGACCGTGAACCCGGCGTCCTCGAGCGACCTCGTGACCTCCTGCCGGTCGCGGAAGCGGAGCGTGGAGTCGGAGTGCACTGTTTCGCCGTTCTGGAAGGTGTACGTGTAGCGGAACGACACGAACGGCGGCCGGACCTCGGTCACCGACCTGCGTTCCTCCACGACGCCGACCCCGGGCACGTCACGTGTGTGCGGCCCGGGGTCGCGCGCCCAGCCCTCCCAGGCGCGGCGCTCGGGGCGCCGGGTCTCGAACACCAGCACACCGCCGGGCCGCAGGGCGTCGTGGATGCCGCGCAGGGTCGCGGCCCAGTCCCGGTCCTCCAGGAACACCTGGGCGACGTTGCCGGTCATCGTGGCCAGGTCGGCCTTCGCCGTGTCTTCTGGGATGCTGGTGGCGTCGCCGAGGATCCAGGTGACGTCCGGTGTCTTCGTTCTTGCCACATCCAGCGACGCTTCCGCCGGGTCGACCGCCGTCACCTTCGTCCCCCGGGCCGCCAGCAGGAGCGGGAGACTTCCCGTGCCGCACCCGATGTCGAGGACATGAGCGGCCTGGAACTCCTCGACGATGCCCAGGTACAGGTCGAGATCGCAGCGGTCGCCGTCGAACGCGTCGTAGATCGCGGCGAGGCGCGGATGGGTGAAGATGGCGTCGGGCACCCCCGCACTGTGGCACGATTCCGGGCGTGACCGGCAGACCCCCATCGCCGCAGCAGCTCAGCGACCTGGTCCGGCTGCGCCGCGTCCGCGACCGCATCGACCGTGACTACGCGCAGCCGCTGGACGTGGAGGCCCTCGCCCGCGGCGTCCACATGTCGGCGGGCCACCTCAGCCGCGAGTTCCGCGCCGCGTACGGCGAGTCGCCGTACAGCTACCTGATGACCCGCCGCATCGAACGCGCGATGTCGATGCTGCGCCGCGGCGACCTCAGCGTCACCGAGGTGTGTTTCGCCGTCGGCTGCTCGTCGCTGGGCACGTTCAGCACCCGGTTCACCGAGCTGGTCGGGATGCCGCCGAGCGCCTACCGGGCCCGCGCCGCTTCGACCACGGACGGCATGTCCCCGTGCGTCGCCAAGCAGGCGACCCGTCCGGTCCGCCATCCTTCTTGATTCCTGACCGGGCCGCCGCTCCGGCGGTCTCGCATCTGGTCAGGAATCAAGAAGCAGACGCATCCCGTTCTCACATAGCGTGACCGGTATGGACATCGTCATCCACTCATCGTTCCTGCCGCACACCGACCCGGACGCGTCCCTGACCTTCTACCGCGACGTCCTCGGCTTCGAGGTCCGCGGCGACACCGGCTACGAGGGCATGCGCTGGATCACCGTCGGCCCCGCCGGCCAGCCCGGCACGTCGCTCGTCCTGGAGCCCGTCGCGGTCCCCGGCAGCGGCGTCACCGACGACGAGCGCCGCACCATCACCGAGATGATGGCCAAGGGCACGTACTCCGGCGTGAACCTCGCCACCGACGACCTCGACGGCGTGTTCGAACGCCTCCAGAAGCACGACGCCGACATCGTCCAGGAGCCGACCGACCAGCACTGGGGCGTCCGCGACTGCGCCGTCCGAGACCCCGCCGGCAACCTCATCCGCATCCAGCAGCTGAGCCACCCCGCCTGACCCACCACTCTTACACTCGATGACGTTAACGTTACGCTCTCGAAGATCAATGCGGCGTTGCCGAACCTCAGCGCCGGTGGTCCACGCCGCCGTGGTCGCAGCCTGGAGGATCAGGCCGTCCACGGCCGGCCGGGCGCCCGGCGCGACGTGGCTGAGCAGGGCGGGCCCGGCATCGATTGGCACGCCGGCGAGCGGGGGTGGGGCCGGGGCGGCGCGGCTGGGCGGGGGGTCAGCGGCGTTGCCAGATCTCGGCGTCGGCGGTCCAGCGCAGGGTGGTCACGGCTCGGAGGATCAGGCCGCCGGCGGTGGCTGGGGTGAGGTACAGCTCGTCGGCGAGGGCGCGGATGATGTGCAGGCCGCGGCCGTGCTCGTCGAGGACGGCGAAGTCGGTGGCGGCGAGCTCGGTCGTGGTCATTTCCGTGGCGAGGACGAGGCGGCCCGGGTCGATGACGGAGCCGTCGTTGACGACGTGGATCACGCAGCGGAGGTCGGTGACCTCGATGCTGATCTCGTAGTCGTCGATGTTGCGGGCGTGTTCGATGACGTTGGCGCAGGCCTCGGTGAGGATCAGGCCGATGTCGTCGCGGCAGGTGGGTTCGACGCCGAGGGTCTGCAGCGCCTGGTCGAGCAGGCGGCGGGCCATGGGCACCGTCGCGGCGTCCCGCGGGAGATGCAGTGCGAGTCGCAGCGCGATCGACACGTGGTCGTCGCCTCCTTCCGAGTGGTCGTTCCCAGCGACCGTACCCTCAGCACCACAGGTTTCATGTTTGTCACACAGCAAGAATCCTCACCCGGTGCGGGTGAGGGTGGGTCGCGCGGATCTGGGAACGGGTCGGCAATGCGGCGAACACAGTGGTTGCTGGCCCTCTCGGTCGGGTACGTCGACGGCATCTGCCTGCTGTTTCTCGGCGGTGTGTTCGGTGGCGTCGTGGCCGGCAACCTGGTCGTCCTGGGTGTGGCGGGGGTGCAGCGGCTGCCGGATACGGCGCTTCGGGCGGGGCTGTCCGTGGCCGTGTACGGCGGGACCGCGCTGCTCGCCCGGCGGGTCGCCCCGAGCCGCTGCCTCGTCGGTGCGCTGCTCGCGCTCTGCACGCTCTGCGGCGGCTGGATGGTCGCCGCGCACGACCCGCGCGGCCTCACGCAGCTGCCGCTGCTCGCCCTCGCCGCCATCGCCGCGGCCCTGCAGCACACCGCGACCCGCGAGCCCGGGGACACCCCGGTGGCGGGCGTCCAGCAGCTGCTGCCCCTCGGCTGCATCCCGGTCGGGGCGTTGGGCGCCGGGCTGCTGCTGGAGCACGTACCGTGGATCGGCCCGCTACCGGCCGTGCTGCTCGTCGCCGCCGCCCTCGTGGTGGGGTCGCTGCGGACCCGGACGGAGACCACCGCACCCACCAGGCATCGCGAGCCCGCCAGGCTCTGACCGCCGCGCCCGCCGCGCATCGCGAGCCCGCCAGGCGCGAGCCCGCCAGGCGCGAGCCCGCCAGGCCGTGACCGCCAGGCCGTGACCGCCGCACCTGCCCGGCATCGTGAGCCCGCCAGGCCGTGACCGGCCGTACAGTTGCGGCATGGGCATGGTGCACACGGTCGGGCTGGTTCTGCACCCCCGCCGCGACTCGAAGCCGGCGATCGACGCCATCATCGACTGGGCGAAGACCCGCGAGGCGACGGTCCTCGGGCTGCCCGACGAGGTCGACCGCATCGACTGCACCGCCGTCGCGGTCGACGCCGACGAGCTGGTCAGCCGGGCGTCGCTGGTCGTGAGCCTCGGCGGCGACGGCACGATGCTGCGCAGCATGCGGCTGCTGTCCGGCAAGCCGACGCCGGTGCTGGGGGTCAACCTGGGGCGGCTCGGGTTCCTCGCGGAGGTCGCCGTCGAGGACCTGGCGGCGGCGCTGAGCTCGATCGACGCCCACCGGTACACCGTGGAGCCGCGCATGGCGATCCGCACCCAGCTGCCCGACGGCACCGGCGTCACCGCCTTCAACGACATCGCGCTGGTGCGGGTGCCGGGGCAGGGCCTCGCCGCGGTCGGCATCTCGATGCAGGGCTACCCGTTCGTGCGGTACTCCGCGGACGCGCTCATCGTCGCCACGCCGACCGGCTCGACCGCTTACAGCTTCTCCGCCGGCGGGCCGATCGTCTCGCCGAACGTCGAGGGCATCCTGGTCGTGCCGGCGGCGGCGCACTCCGCGTTCAACCGGGCGATGGTCCTCTCACCCGACGAGGACCTCGACCTGGAGCTGCTGCCGACCAGCGGCCGGCTGGTGGTGGAGGTCGACGGCATCCTCGGCGGCGAGCTGAAGGCCGGCGACATGCTCACGGTGTCGGCGGTCCCGTCCGCGGCGAAGGTGGTGCGCCTCGGGTACACCACGTTCTACGAACGGGCCCGCCGCAAGCTGCGGGTCAACGGCAGCCTGGAGGTGGAGGAGCCGTAGCTCATCCGAAGGCGACGTGATCCAGCCAGTGGCGCAGCACCCCGGAGTCGCCGTCGATCGCCAGACCGTCGGCGTCGCGGCGCCGGTACACCAGCAGCAACAGCTCCTGGACCGGCGCTCGGACGGTGACGGCCGCGGGTCCGCCGCCGCGGCGCCAGGTGTTGACGTCCCCGGTCAGGTCGACGAACCACGCCGCGGGCAGATCGTCCGCGCTCAGCGTCAGCGTGCGGCCGGGGCCGAGGACGGCCCGTTTGCCGGGGGTGAGGTCGAAGTGGATCGGGTGCGCGTCGAGCGCCATCCACTCGTCGAGCGCGTCGGCGGCGACGTCCGGCGCGACCGCGAACGGCACCCCGGCGGCGAGGCACGCGTCGGCCCGGTGCATGAGCGTCTCGTGGGCGAAGCGGCGCGCCCAGAAGGGCATGCCGCCCAGGTCGAACGGCGTCCACACGGCCGGGGACGGGCCGGCCTCGCGCAGCGCGCCGGCGAGCTCGCGGGCGCCGTCGAGCAGCCACGCCGCCGGGACGGGTCCGGTGTCGTCGCCGGCGACGTCGCGGACGATGCCGTCGGGCAGGAACCCGGTCGCCCTGGTCCGGACGATCTCGGCGGCCCACCGGTGCCCGCCGCCGATGTGCCGCAGCAGCGCGCCCAGGGTCCAGGCGGGGCACGACGGCACGGGTGCGGTCAGGGACGCGCCGTGCAGTCCGTCGACGAGCAGCTCGGTCTGGGCGACGATCCACCCGCAGTGGTCCTCGAAACGCATGGCTCTCCTCAGGTACGCGACGGTGACGCTGTCACGAGGAGGTCGGAGCCACCACGGCTTCCTCGACATGCGGCACGTCCGAAGACACCGAAGACACCGAAGACTCGGACGACGACGACGACGCCGCGGCGGCGACCGCGATCGACTCCATCGCCCACAGCAGCGCCTCGGCCTCGGAAGGGGCCATGAGGTGGCTGTCGACGTACATCGTGATCTCCACCGCCTCGTCGGAGCCGTCGACGCTCAGGAACAGCGCCGAGGACGGCTCGTCGGAACGGTCGACCCAGGCGAACTCGCTGCGCTCCGGGCGGGGCACGTCCTGCAGCTCGCCGCCGAGGCGCCGGTCGTTGAGACTGACGTCGAGGGAGAACTGCGGCCCCCGGTCGGCGACCACGCCCGCGATCACCGCGTTGAGGTCGTGCCGGTTGTAGTAGGCGTGCTTGTACGCGGTGAGCGCGGCCCGGCGGGTGCGGTCCAGCACGTCGGTGAAGCCGCCGGCGGTGTCGATGACGCACAGCCCCATCTGCGAGACGGGAGCGACGACGCCGGCCAGCCCGGCCCGGTAGCGGTTGCTGGAGATCAGCCGCAGCGGCACCACGGTGACGCCCGTGACCTGGGCGAACGCGATGGCGAACGCGGCCGGCAGGGCGGGCGCCGGCTCGACACCGGCCCGCAGTGCCGCCGTGCGCAGCGCCGCCGGCAGGACCGTGGAGTGCAGGACGCCGGTCCAGTGCCGCGGGGTGCGCACGTCGCGGGACGGGGCGAGGCCCGGGTCGGGGATGGCACGCAGGTGGGTGTCCCAGTGCCGCAGCGAGGCCGCGTTCTGCCGTACGCCGGCCGGTGACGCCTGCAGCCGGGCCTGCTC
This sequence comes from Dactylosporangium sp. NPDC050588, assembly GCF_040654975.1. NCBI lineage: Bacteria > Bacillati > Actinomycetota > Actinomycetes > Micromonosporales > Micromonosporaceae > Dactylosporangium > Dactylosporangium sp. NPDC050588. Next base: position 135,705 of record NZ_JBFAJA010000017.1, read on the forward strand.
GAGCGCGGAGTGCCCCTCGACGGGGGTGTCGGTGCGGGCGTCGGTCTCGGTCATCATCCGCACCGCGCCGGCGCCGTCCATGACGAGATGCGACATGATCAGGACCACGTGGGAGCACACCCCGGCCGTGCGGACGACGGCCATGCGGACCGGCCACTCGTGGACGTGGTCGAAGGGGACGGCGCGGAACCGGGCCTCGACCCCGGCCGGGTCGGCGTCGTCGAGGACCTCGAGGTCGATCGCGCCGGCGCCGTGCACGACCTGGTGCGGCGGCCCGTCGCCGGCGAAGACCAGCCGCGTGCGCATGCTCTCGTAGCGGCTCATCAGGTAGCGCAGCTCGCCGGCGACGTCGTCGATGGTGGTCCCGGGCGGCAGCGGCCGGGTCCCGCCCATCGCCAGGGAATGCCCGAGCGTGGTCATCTTGAGCCAGATGTCCAGCTGCCCCCAGGACAGCGGTCCGGTGCCCGCGCCGCCGCCTTCGAACGTCACCCGCATCCGCTTACTTTAGGACGCGGAAAAAACGCCGGCCTATGGGTGGGACCGCGACGGCAGGCCGTCGACCTTGAGCAGGGCGTCGTCGGCGTAGCACCACACCCACTCCTCACCCGGCTCGAAGGACTGGACCAGCGGGTGACCGCCGGTGTGGTAGTGCGCGGTGGCGTGCTTCGCCGGGGACGAGTCGCAGCAGCCGACGTGCCCGCACGTCAGGCACAGCCGCAGGTGCACCCAGCGTCCGCCGGCGGCGAGGCAGTCCTCGCAGCCGTCCGCGCTCGGCTGGACGTCGTGGATCTGGTCGAGGTGCTCACACGGGTTGCTCACGGAGCACACAGTATCCAATGGGCGATCGAGGAAACCCGTGGTTGGATTGGGTCCATGGCCAAGCCAGCGATCTTGACCGTGGACGACGATCCCGCGGTGTCCCGGGCGGTCGCCCGTGATCTCCGGAAGCAGTACGCCGAGGACTACCGCATCATCCGCGCCGACTCCGGTCAGGAGGCCCTGGACGCGCTCAAGGAGCTGAAGCTGCGCGGCGAGCAGGTCGCGGTGCTGCTCGCCGACTACCGCATGCCGAACATGACCGGCCTGCAGTTCCTCGAGGCCGCGATGGACCTGTTCCCGCGCGCCCGCCGGGTGCTGCTGACCGCGTACGCCGACACCGACGCCGCGATCCAGGCGATCAACGTCGTCGACCTCGACCACTACCTGCTCAAGCCGTGGCACCCGCCGGAGGAGAAGCTGTACCCGGTGATCGACGCCATGCTCGAGGCGTGGAAGGCCGCCCCCGACCGGCCGGTCGCCGACGTGAAGGTCGTCGGGCACCGGTGGTCGGCGCCGTCGTTCAAGGTGCGGGACTTCCTGGCCCGCAACATGGTGTCGTACCGCTGGTACACCACCGACGACGACGAAGGGCAGCGGCTGCTGACGGCGGCCGGGCTGACCGAGGCCGACGTCCCGCTCGTCGTCACCCAGGAGGGCAAGACCCTGGTCGCGCCGGGTGAGGCCGAGCTGGCGGTGCAGGTGGGTCTGACCACGACGCCCGCGTCCGACTTCTACGACCTCGTCGTCGTCGGCGGCGGGCCCGCCGGTCTCGGCGCGGCCGTCTACGGCGCCTCCGAGGGCCTGCGCACCGTGCTGCTGGAGGAGCGGGCGACGGGCGGGCAGGCCGGGCAGAGCAGCCGGATCGAGAACTACCTCGGCTTCCCCGACGGCGTGTCCGGCGCGCAGCTCACCGACCGGGCCCGCCGGCAGGCGGTGAAGTTCGGCGCCGAGCTGCTCACCGCGTGCAAGGTCACCCGACTGGCGGTGCAGGGCTCGGCGCGGGTCCTGCACTTCGAGGACGGCACGACGATCGCGGCGCACAGCGTCATCCTGGCCACCGGGGTCGCGTACCGGCGGCTGCGCGCACCGGGGCTGGAGCAGTTCCACGGCCGGGGCGTCTACTACGGCTCCGCGTCGACGGAGGCGCCGAGCTGCTCCGACCAGGACGTCTACATCGTCGGCGGGGCCAACTCGGCCGGGCAGGCCGCGATGTTCTTCAGCCGGTACGCGCGCCGCGTCCACCTCGTCATCCGCGCCCCCAACCTGGACGCGTCGATGTCGCGGTACCTGATCGAGCAGATCGCGGCGGTCCCGACGATCGAGGTCCACCCGTGCACGGAGATCGTCGGCGCCGACGGCGACGAGCACCTGGAGCGGCTCACGCTGCGGCCGGTCGACGGCGGCGCCGAGCGGACCGTCGACAGCTCCTGGCTCTTCATCTTCATCGGCGCGGAGCCCCGCACCGACTGGCTGGACGGCGTGGTGCAGCGCGACGCCCGCGGGTTCGTGCTGACCGGGCCGGACGTCGCCGCGAGCAGCGACCATCTGGCGCTCGGCCGTGACCCCTATCACCTGGAGTCGAGCGTCCCGGGAGTGTTCGCCGCGGGTGACGTGCGCGCAGACTCGGTGAAGAGGGTCGCATCGGCGGTCGGCGAAGGCGCGATGGCGGTCTCACTGGTGCACCGGTACTTGGTGGAGGGGCAATGAACAGGCCGGAGCGCAGCGAAGTGGCTGCTCATCATGGGCGCAGGTTTGGCTCAGTCCGGCGCCGGAGCGCCGCGGAGGTGACGGAATGAGCCGACGGCTTACCCAGGAAGAGCTCCGCGGGCTGTTCCTCTTCGAGGCGCTCGACGACGAGCAGCTGGACTGGCTCGCCGCCCGCGGCACCGCGGTGCGCTACGAGTCCGGGCGGCCGGTGTACCAGGAGGGCGAGCCGGCGACCTGCTTCGTGGTGCTGCTGTCCGGCACCGTGAGCCTCAGCCGGAACGTGCACGGCGACGACATCGAGCTCAGCCGCACCGACCAGGTCGGCGTCTACGGCGGCGCCACGCAGGCGTACCTCGGCGACCGGGTCCCGCAGGTCTACAACAACACGATGCACGCGATCACCGACTCCGAGCTGTACGAGCTGCCCGCCGTCGAGCTCGGCGCCGCGATGCGCGAGTGGTTCCCGATGGCGATGCACCTGCTCGAAGGCCTGTTCTTCGGCATGCGCAACGTCAACAACGCCGCCGCCGAGCGGGAGCGGCTCCTCGCCCTCGGCGCGCTGTCCGCCGGCCTGACCCACGAGCTCAACAACCCGGCCGCGGCGGCCGTGCGCGCCACCGCCGTCCTGCGCGACCGGGTCGCCGGCATGCGGCACAAGCTCGCGATGATCGCCGACGGCCGGCTCGACGGCCAGCAGCTGCACGGCCTCGTCGAGCTGCAGGAGCGCGCCGTCAAACTGGCCGCGACCGCCCCGAAGCGCTCCGCCCTGGACGCCAGCGACGCCGAGGACGCCGTCGGCGACTGGCTCGACGAGCGCGGCGTCAACGGCGCCTGGGACCTCGCCCCGACCCTGGTCGCCGGCGGTGTCGACGTGCCGTGGCTGGAGGACGTGAAGGTCTGCGTCGGCAAGCTCGACCTCGAGCCGGCCGTGCGCTGGCTCGTCTACACCATCGAGACCGAGCTGCTGATGGGCGAGATCGACGACGCCGTCACCCGCATCTCCGGTCTCGTCGGCGCGGCGAAGCAGTACTCGCAGCTGGACCGCGGGCCGTTCCAGGTCGCCGACGTCCACGAGCTGCTCGACGCGACCCTCATCATGCTCAACGCGAAGATCTCCAAGCAGGGGGTCAAGGTCGTCACCCGCTACGACCGGGACCTGCCGCCGATCCCCGCGTACGCCGCCGAGCTCAACCAGGTGTGGACCAACCTCATCGACAACGCGGTCGCCGCCATGCACGGCGACGGCACCCTCACCATCACCACGTCCCGCGACGGCGACTGCCTGGCGGTCGAGTTCGCCGACACCGGCACCGGCATCCCCGCCGAGGTCCGGCCGCGCATCTTCGAGCCGTTCTTCACCACCAAACCGGTCGGTGAGGGCACGGGGCTCGGGCTGGACATCTCGTACCGCATCGTGGTGAAGAAGCACCACGGCGACATCCGGGTCACGTCAAGCCCCGGCGACACCCGCTTCCTCGTCCTGCTGCCGCTGACCGAGCCCGCCCCCACCGCCTGACGCCGGTCGCCGCGGCCCGCCCGGCGCGGTCACGGTGCGGTGGGTCAGCAGCGTGACCACCGCCGCGGCCACCGCACCGGCCAGGGCCACCGCGACCGCCGCCCGGGCCGACGCGCCGTCGACGGCCGCACCCGCGAGCGCGCTGCCGAGGGCCGCCCCGGCCGCCGTCGCCGTGCTCGTCCACATGCGGGCCTCGGTGCCGGTGCCCGGCGGGGCGGCCAGGTCGGTCAGCTCGTAGGCGAGCGCGTTCAACGGCGCGAGGGGCACCCCGGCCAGGACGAACAGCCCCGCCAGCCACCAGAGGCCGGCGGGGAGCAGCAGCGGTGCCAGTACCAGCGCCATCGCGGCCGACAGCAGGGTGAACCTCGCCGGCGCCACGTGCGGCCCGAGGCTGCCCAGCAGGCTGCCCGCCGCGAACCCGCCCAGCAGGACCCCCGCGAACCCGGCCCGCCCGCCGGCGGTGGCGAACGCGGCCGCCGCCACCTGCACCGCGCCGATCGCGACGCCGAGCGCCGCTCGCGAGCCGACCAGCGACAGCACCGCCGGGGCCCGCAGCGGCCCGAGGACGCCCGCCCGTGCCGCGCGCGGCGCCGGCCGCCACGCCCGGGCCGGTGGCAGCAGCGCGAACCCCGCCGTCGCCACGACCGCGAGCGCCGCCGTCAGCACCAGCCCGAGCGCCGGCCGCCCGACCGCGACGACCGCGCCCGCCACGACCGGCCCGGCGATGAACCCGACCTCCAGCAGCGCGCTCTCCAGGCGGTACGACGCCCGCAGCTGCGCGCCCTCGCCGAGCATCGCGATCCAGATGCCGCGCATGCACGCCGCGACCGGTGGCCGTGCCGCGCCCGCGACGCCGGCGAGCGCGGCGAGGACCCACAGCGGCGCCGACGGCCGGGCCGCCAAGCCGAGCAGGGACCCTCCGTGCAGGGCCGCGGTCACGAGCAGCACCGGTGTCTGGCCGGTCCGGTCGACGAGCCGCCCGACGATCGGCGCCGCGGCGGCGGTACCGACGGCGAACACACCGGCGACGAGCCCTGCCGCGCCGAACGACCCCCGCTCGTGCTCCAGCAGCAGGACCAGCGCAAGGGCGACCGCCCCGGCCGACAACCGGGTGAGCAGGTTCGTGACCGCCAGGGCCGTCGCGAACGGCCGCCGCAGCACCGCCGCCCAGAGTTGTAGCACCCGGCAGTTCTACGCGACCGGCACCGCGACCCGCACGCGCTTTTTCCGGGTGTCCGTGTATGGTGCGAGCGCCGTTCGTCGATCGGGGAGATCAAGTATGGACACGCCGGAACCGGCACCGAGGTCGCGTCGCGGATGGGTCGACTGGGTCACCGGGCTCGCCGGTGCGCTCACCCTCGGGGCGCTGGGCGCCGGCCTCGGCGGCTGGCTCGCCTGGCAGGTGTCCGACGACCTGCCCGCCGACCGGTTCGCGCTGGAGACCGTCCAGCCGCTGGTGCCGGGCACCCGCCTGCACGCCCCGGACCAGCGGCACGAGCCACCGTTCGGCTACGACCCGCCGTACGAGGGCGTGCAGGCGCTGCTGTTCGGCGGCGACGACTACAACGGCGGCTACATCGCCTACCACGTCGACCCTCCGGCGCAGAACGTCACGGGCGCGATCGGCGTCGCCCGGGAGGCGCTCGTCAAGGACCACTACTGGAAGGTCGACACCCGCGCCCCGGACCTGCCCGGCCAGGCCGAGGGCGTCACCGCGGTCAGCCGCCACCTGGTCGTGCAGGTGTACCAGGAAGGGGCCGGCGGGCTCGTCCTGGAGATCGGCCGGCGGGAGCCGTCGGTGGTCGCCCCGCTGGTCGCCCTCTTCGGCCTGGTCGGGTTCGCCCTCGGCTGGGTCGGGATGCGCCGGGCCGTGGGCAGCGGCCGGGTGGCGGCCGGGACCGCATGGGCCGGCGTCGGGTGCCTGGCGCCGTGCACCCTGCTGACGTTTGCGGTCGTCGCCACGATGTACCTGGCGCCGGTGACCGAGCCGATCCCGTCCTGGGACGCCTACACCGGCATCGGCTTCCGCCTCCTGGCCAACATCGGGGTCCTGCTGCTGCTCGCCGCCACGGCCGCGACCGTGCTGGCCGAACGCCGCCGCCGCCGTTTCCCGCTGTCCTGACCCCTTTCGCGGCGCCGCCTCCGGCTGCCCCGGCCCTTCGCGGCGTCGCCTCCGGCTGCCCCTGACGCTTTCGCGGCGTCGCCTCCGGCTGCCCTGACCGTTCGCGGCGTCGCCTTCCGCTGCGCTGACCGTGTGGTCTTCGCTCGATTCGCGGGTGCCGCTGGCCGTTTCGGCAGGGCGGGCCGCACCTTCGGCGGCTGGCAACGCCGGTGAATGCCCGGCTACGGTGAGCGTCCGCTGTTGCCTCCATGGATGGATGCTGTGACCGCTCCCGCGGAACGACCCGTGCTCTCCCCGGAGGTCGCCGGGCGCGCGCCGACGACCGTGACCCCCGCGAACGGGTTCTCCCGGATCAGTTCGCCGGTCACGATCCTCGTCGCCGGGGCGCCCGGAGCGGGCAAGGACATGCTCTGCGACTCGTGGACGACGGCGCAGCGGGGCAGTCCCGACCCGACCGAGATGAGCGACGACCGCGAGGACATGAACTTCGTCGTCGCGCGGTCCCGGACCATGTGGTTCCCGAAGCGGACCAAGGTCACCCTGACCATCGTGCCCGGCCAGGCGAGCCGCGAGCGGACCAGGACCTTCGGCGACCGGCTCATGCCCGGGCACACGACGATGGGCGCGGTCTACGTGACCTGCTGGGGGCACAACGAGATCTGGGACACCCGCGGCGACGCCGCCCTGGTCCGTAAGGTGCTGCGCACGACCGCGGGCAGCCCCGGCCACCGGCTCGCCGAGGACCACCTGAAGAAGCTGCGGGAGCTGCTGCTCAAGCGCGAGGAGCAGGACCTGGAGGACGCGCTGCAACGCCTCGCGGCGTCCTGGGTCCGCAACCCGGCCGGCGGCCGGCCGCGGTTCCTCATGGTCGCCGTCAACAAGGCCGACCTCTTCTGGTCGCGGATCGACGAGGCGCTGGAGTACTACCGGACCTCGGCGTTCGGGCGGCGGCTGGCGGCGTTCGGCCGCCGGTTCGGCCTGGAGGTCGACGTCGTCCCGGTGAGCACCGGACCGCAGCGCTGGGACCCCGACCCGCTGCTGGCCTGCAGCGTGGAGCCGGAGCTGGAGCCGGCCGACTCACTGGTCCTGCTGACCGAGTTCTTCGCCCGTCTGGAGGCGCACTGTGGCGTTCGGTGAGGCCGGCTCCCGGGAACCCACCGGCGCCGAGTTCGAGGAGTACCTGGCCACCGCCGAGCGTCTCCTGCGCGACTCGGACGCCCTGCGCCGCCGGGGCGCGACCGCCCGGATCGCGGGCTCCGCGGCGTCCATCCTGCTGCTGCCGGTGGTGGTCGCCGTCGCCATGGCGGCACGGACGGACGCCGTGAGCCTGGTCGTCACCGCGCTGGTGTGGCTCGGCGCCTCCGTCGCCGCCACGCGGGTGGTGCAGCAGATGGTCGTGGCCGCCGCCCGGGAACAGCTCTCCCGCGACTCCGAGGCCGCGGCCCGGATCGCCCGGCTGCTCAGCGACGTGTTGCCGATCATCGCGGAGGACGAGGGCTGGACCCACATCCGCGTACGGGTGGCGGAGAGCCGGCTGGCCCGCCTGCCGCTGGGCGTGGAGGACCGCTGATGAAGGGCCCCTCACCGGAAGCCGTCGGCCGGGCAGCCGACTGGTCGGCGGTCCTCGCCATCGTGGTCACCGGGTCGGTCTTCGTGCTGAAGCACTTCGGCCCCTGGGACCCCGACACCGACGCCGGGGACCTGCTGCTCGTCGGCATCTGCGCGACGATCCTGGGCATTCGTGTCGTCTGGCGCCTCCTCAGCCCGGTCTCCGACGACGGCGTGCACTTCGAGACCGGCGGCGGCCGGAGCTGGCTGTTCCTGGCCCTGTTCGCCGGCGCGCTGATGGCCGCCGGCGGGGTGGTCGCCGTGGTGTGGGCACTGATCGCCGGCAAGCAGGGCGGCCCACCCACGTAGACGCGCGTGATGCGCGGGGGCGGGCGGCACGTCGGCGGCGGTCACGGGTCGGGGGTGGGTGGTGGCACGTCTAGGCGTTGGTGGATGGCGCTACCGGAGCGGCGCCGACCGCTTCACTAAGCACCGTAACGCATACCACCTAATTGATCTTCAATGGCGTAGCGTCGGAGTCACCAAGTGTAAGAGTCGCGGGTCAGGCAGCGTCGCGGGCGCCCAAGTGCTGGCCGGTCGACTCCCTGGTGCGTGCCCTCGACCATACGGGTGCGTGGACGGTGCTGGTCGTCGGTGGCCCGTGACACCGGCTCGAGGATGGCGATCCTTGCCCTGGCAAGGGGCGGTCATGCGAACATATGTTCGTGTCCGACGGGGCCTCGATCCTGCACGCTGACCTGGACGCGTTCTACGCGTCGGTGGAGCAGCGCGACGACCCGCGCCTGCGGGGGCGGCCGGTGATCGTCGGTGGCGGGGTGGTGCTCGCGTGCAGCTACGAGGCGAAGCGGCGCGGGGTGCGCACCGCGATGGGTGGGCGGCAGGCGCGGCAGCTGTGCCCGGAGGCGGTCGTCGTGCCGCCGCGGATGCGGGCGTACTCAGAGGCCAGCCGGCGGGTGTTCGAGGTGTTCCGGGACACGACGCCGGTCGTGGAGGGGATCTCGATCGACGAGGCGTTCCTCGACGTGCGGGGGCTGTGGCGGATCGCGGGGACCCCGCGGCGGATCGCCGAGCAGCTGCGGGCCGACGTGCTGCGGGAGGTCGGGCTGCCGATCACGGTCGGGGTGGCGCGGACGAAGTTCCTGGCGAAGGTGGCCAGCGGGGTCGCCAAGCCTGACGGGCTGCTGGTCGTGGAGCCCGCCGACGAGCTCACGTTCCTGCACGCGCTGCCCGTGCAGCGGCTGTGGGGTGTCGGGGCCGTCACGGCGGCGAAGCTGCACGCGCACCGGGTCATGACGGTGGGGCAGGTCGCCCGGCTCGGTGAGGCGACCCTGGTGTCGATGCTCGGCGAGGGCACGGGGCGGCACCTGCACGCCCTCGCGCACAACCGGGACCCGCGGCCGGTGCAGACCAACCGGCGCCGCCGGTCGATGGGGGCGCAGCGGGCCCTCGGCCGCGGGCCGCACCAGCCGGCGTTCGTCGACGCGGTCCTCGCGGAGCTGGTGGACCGGGTCTGCCGGCGCCTGCGGGCCGCCGAGCGGGGCGGCCGCACGGTCGTGCTGCGGATGCGGTTCGCGGACTTCACGAAGGCGACGCGCTCGCACACCCTGGCGAAGGAGACGTGGCACACCGCGACGATTCTGGACGCCGTACAGATGCTGCATCACAAAGAAGCGTCGCTGATCGCGAACCGGGGGCTGACGCTCATCGGCATCGCCGTGGCGAACCTGGACGGGGACGGCGCCGTGCAGCTGGAGCTGCCGCTGCGGGCGCACACCGGCGGTGAGCTGGACCAGGCGATGGACCAGGTCCGGGACCGGTTCGGCTCGGCGGCGCTGACGAGGGCGTCGCTGCTGGGCCGGCAGCAGGGGCCCACAACTCCCCTGCTGCCGGACTAGCTCAGCCGCGCAGTGCCTTGATGGTGTCGCGGTACCAGTGCGCGGACTGCTTCGGGGTGCGCTCCTGCGTGTCGTAGTCGACGTAGACGATGCCGAAGCGCTTGTCGTAGCCGTAGGCCCACTCGAAGTTGTCCATGAGCGACCACGCGAAGTAGCCGCGGATGTCCGCGCCCTGCTGGCGGGCCACGGCGACCGCGCCGATGTGGGAGTCGAAGTAGGCGACCCGGTCGTCGTCGCGGACGAAGCCGGTCTCGTCGGGCTCGTCGTAGAAGGCGGAGCCGTTCTCGGTGACGAAGATCGGCAGCCGGTAGTCCTCCCACAGGCGCACGAGGAGCTGGGTGAAGCCCTCGGGGACGATCTCCCAGCCCATCGCGGTGATCGGGCGGCCGGTCGGGATGGGGCGGCTGACGGGCAGGCCGGTGGCGTCGTGGGTGTTGCCGTCCTCGTCGACGCCGGAGACCGTCTCGCTGAAGTAGTAGTTGACGCCCAGGACGTCCAGCGGCGTCTTGATGACCTCGAGGTCGCCGTCCTGCACGGGCAGCTCGATGCCCTGCGCGGCGAGGTCCGCGACGAGGTCCGCCGGGTACCGGCCGTGCACGAGCGGGTCGAGGTAGATGCGGGTGCTGAGCGCGTCGCTGCGCCGGGCGGCGTCGCGGTCGGCGGCGCTGTCGGTCTCGGGGGTGCTGACGCCCATGTTGAGCGTGATGCCGAACTCGTGGTGCGGGGCCGCCGCCGCCTTCATGCGCTGGGTCGCGAGGCCGTGACCGAGCAGGAGGTGGTGCACGGCGTGCATGCTGGCGGCGAAGTCGCGCCGGCCGGGGGCGTGCACGCCGTAGGCGTAGCCGAGCATCGCCGAGCACCACGGCTCGTTGAGCGTCGTCCAGGTCTTGACGCGGTCCTTGAGCGCGTCGAAGACGAGCATGCTGTAGTCCGCGAAGCGGTAGGCGGTGTCGCGGACGGGCCAGCCGCCGGCGTCCTCCAGCTCCTGCGGCAGGTCCCAGTGGTACAGGGTGATCCACGGCTCGACGCCGTTGGCGAGCAGCTCGTCGGTGAGCCGGTCGTAGAAGCCGAGCCCGGCCGGGTTGACCGGGCCGCGGCCGCGGGGCTGGACCCGCGGCCACGCCACGGAGAACCGGTAGAGGTCGACGCCGAGGTCGCGGATCAGCGCGACGTCCTGCGGCATGCGGTGGTAGTGGTCGCAGGCGACCTCGCCGGTGTCACCCTTGTCGATCGCGTCGGGCACCTCGCAGAACGTGTCCCAGATGGACCGGGTCCGCCCGTCCTCGTCGACCGCGCCCTCGATCTGGTAGGCCGAGGTCGCCACTCCCCAACGGAAGGAAGGCGGGAGTGTGGCGATCGGGTTCTGCACATCGAGGGGTGTCGCGGTCGTGTCCATGGTTCTCCTGTTTGCAGTTACTGGGACGGTGTGCCCGTGGCAGGCTCAGCCGGCGGTGACCGGATGCAGCCAGCAGGCGACGGTGCGGGGCTCACCGACGTGATCGTCGGGCTTGCCCAGGATCGGGATCTTGGTCGGGCACGGCTCGAACGCCTTCGGGCAGCGCGGGTGGAACGCGCAGCCGGACGGCATGCCGCGCAGGTCGGGCGGCGAGCCGGGGATGCCGGCCAGCTCCCGCCGTTCGCCGCGCAGCGCGGGGAACGAGCGCAGCAGCCCGGCGCTGTACGGGTGCTTCGGGTCGCGGTAGATCGCCGCCGAAGGCGCCTCTTCCACGATCCGCCCGCCGTACATGATCGCGATCCGGTCGGAGAACTCGACCAGCAGCGACAGGTCGTGCGTGATGAACAGGACGGAGAAGCCGAGCCGCTCGCGCAGCTCGACGAGCTGGCCGAGGATCTGCCGCTGCATGACGACGTCGAGCGCGGTGGTCGGCTCGTCCATGATGACCAGCTGCGGTTCCAGGGCGAGCGCCATGCCGATCATGACGCGCTGGCGCATGCCGCCGGACAGCTGGTGCGGGTACGCGTCGAGCCGGTCCTCGGCAATGCCGACGAGCCGCAGCAGCTCCTTGGCCCGCGCGACCCGGGCCGCCTTGGTGGAGCTCGGGTCGTGCGCCTTGATCGCGTCCATCAGGCCGACGGAGATCTTGTGCACCGGGTTGAGCGAGTTCATCGCGCCCTGGAACACGATCGACGTCTCCGCCCACCGGTACTTGCGCAGGTCCTCGTTGGAGAGGTTCAGCACGTCGTACGGGTCGCCGGTCGGCGGGTGGTAGATGACGGAGCCGTTGGCGACGACGCCGGGCGGCGGGAGCAGCCGGGTGACGCCGTAGGCGAGGGTCGACTTGCCACTGCCGCTCTCGCCGGCGAGGCCGACGACCTCGCCGCGGTGGATGGTGAGGCTGACGTCGCGGACCGCCTTGACCCCCTCCTCGCCGAGACCGTAATCGACGTCGAGGTTCTTGATCTCCAGCAGCGGCCGGGTCAGGGTGCGGGTCATGGCTTCGCTCCATACTCCACCGAGCCGACGGCGTCGTCGAGGTCGTCGGTCGGGCCGGTCTGCTTGGTCTGGTGCTTGATCTCGATCTCGGGGGTGCTGTCGGCGCGGCCGCGGATGACGGGCGTGAACCCGACCCGCATGGTGACCTTGTCGCCGTTGGGGGCGCGCCGGGAGCCCGCGCCGGAGGTGCGCAGGCGGGGGCTGACGAACTCGTCGATGCCGAAGTTGATCAGGCTGAGCGCGGTGCCGAGGAACGCGATGGCCAGACCGGCCGGCACGAACCACCACCAGGCGCCCTGCGCGAGGGCCTGCTGGCCCTGCGCCCAGAACAGGATCGTGCCCCAGTTCCAGGTCGACACCGACGAGATGCCGATGAACGCGAGGGTGATCTCGGACATGACGGCGAAGATGACGGTGCCGACGAAGCTGGACGCGATGATCGCGGTCAGGTTCGGCAGGATCTCGAACAGCACGATCCGCCAGGTCTTCTCGCCGGTCGCGCGGGACGCCTCGACGTAGTCCCGCCGTCTCAGCGACAGGGTCTGTGCTCGGAGGACCCGGGCGCCGTACGCCCAGGACGTACACCCGATGACCAGCGCCACGACGATGTCGCCGGCGTTGGTGATGGTGGACGTCACGATGATGATCAGCGGCAGGCCGGGGATGACCAGGAAGACGTTGGACACCGCGGAGAGGCTCTCGTCGGCGGCGCCGCCGAGGTAGCCGGACGTGACGCCGATGAGCACCGACAGGATCGTCGCGACGATGCCGGCGATCGCGCCGACCACGACGACGCCGCGGGCGCCGACGAGGATCTGGCTGAAGATGTCCTTGCCGAGGTGGTCGGTGCCGAACCAGTGCGAGCCGGACGGCGCCTGCAGCTTGTCGGCCGTGATGAGGTCCGGGTCGTACGGCGAGATCCACGGCCCGATGATCGCGATGAGCACGTAGATGCCGAGCACGATGAGGCCGGTCGCGGCCTTGCCGTTGGCGATGAACCGGAACCGCTTGCGCTTCGCCTTCGAGGCCGGCTTCACGCTCGGCTGGGCCATCGAACCCTGGCCCGGGATCACCTGCTCGATGCTGGACGGGGTGACGGTCATCTCAACCACTCTTTCGGGTGCGCGGGTCGAGCAGCAGGTAGGCCACGTCGGCCAGCAGGTTGGCCACCAGCACCGAGATCGTGATGACCAGGAAGATGCCCTGCATCAGCGGGTAGTCGTAGGCCTGGACACCCTGGAAGAGCTGGTAACCCACGCCCGGGTAGGAGAACACGATCTCCACCAGGAGAGTGCCGCCGACGATGTAGCCCAGCGACAGCGCGAAGCCGGACACGTTGGGCAGCAGCGCGTTGCGGGCGGCGTAGCTGAAGGCGACCCGCTTGTCGGACAGGCCCTTGGCGTGCGCGACGGTGATGTAGTCCTCCGAGGAGACGGTGACCATCATGTTGCGCATGCCGAGGATCCAGCCGCTCATCGAGGAGATGAGGATCGTCGCCGCGGGCAGGATGCTGTGGTTGAGCGCGCTGCCGATGAAGTACTGGTCGAACGCCGGCACCAGGCCGGGGGTGAAGCCGCCGGACGACGGGAACCAGCTGCCGGGGCCGGCGAGCAGGGCGATCGCGACGAGACCGAGCCAGAAGTACGGCACCGAGGACAGGAACGTGGTCGCCGGCAGCAGGCTGTCGATCCACGAGCCGCGCTTCCAGCCGGCGCCGACGCCCAGCGCGGTGCCGATGATGAAGCTCAGGATCGTGGTGATGCCGACCAGGCCGATCGTCCACGGCAGGCTCTGGCCGATGACCTCGGACACCGACGTCGGGTAGAACGTGAACGACAGGCCGAGGTCGCCGTGCAGCAGCTGCTTCCAGTAGCCGATGTACTGCTCCCAGAGGCTCTGGTCCTTGTCGAGGCCGAACAGCACCTTGATGGACTGGATCGCGTCGCTGGACAGCCGGCCCTGGTTCTTGGAGATCAGGGCGCTGACCGGGTCGCCGGGCATGACCCGCGGGATGAAGAAGTTGAGGGTGATCGCCGCCCACGCCGTGAACAGGTAGAAGGCGAAGCGTTGCAGCAGGAACTTCATCGTGCCTCCTCCGTCAGCGTCAGAGCCGGCGGCGTGGGGATGGCGGCGCTGCCGTCGGCAGCGGAGCCGATGCCTTCTTTGGCGACGGTGTCCGCGTCGTACAGCCAGCAGGCGGCCCAGTGCCCGTCGCGGTCACCGATCTCCAGCCGCGGCGGCAGGTCGACCTTGCAGCGGGGCATGGCGTGCGGGCAGCGGGGGTTGAAGCGGCAGCCGGCGGGGGGCCGGATCAGGCTCGGCGGCTCGCCGTTGCCCCGGTCCATGTTCGCCGGGTCGGCGATGCCTTCGATGCGGTCCGGGTCGGGCGCGGACTCGATCAGCAGCCGCGTGTACGGGTGCGCGGGGTTCTGCGTGACGGTCTCGCTGTCGCCGCCCTCGACCATCCGGCCGGCGTACATGACCATGGTCTCGTCGGCGAAGTAACGGGCCGAGGCGATGTCGTGCGTGATGTACAGGATGGCGAGGTTGAGCCGTTCCTTCAGGTCACGCAGCAGGTTGAGGATGCCGAGGCGGATCGACACGTCGAGCATGGAGACCGGCTCGTCGGCGAGCAGGGCCTCGGGGTCGGCGCCGAGGGCGCGGGCGATCGCGACGCGCTGGCGCTGGCCGCCGGACAGCTCGTGCGGGAACTTGTCGATGTAGCGCTCGGGCGGGGTGAGGCTGACCCGGGTCAGCAGGTTCGCGAGGGCTTCCTCGAGCTCGGCCGCGGTCTTGCCGGCGTTGCCGTGGATCTTCAGCGACCGGGTGAGGTGGTAGCGGACCGTGTGCACCGGGTTGAGCGAACCGAACGGGTCCTGGAAGATGAGCTGCACGCGCTTGACGTAGTTCCGGAAGCGCCTGCCCCCGTTGACCTTGGTCGACGTGCCGTGCAGCAGGATGTCGCCGCCGGTGCGCGGGTAGAGCTGCGCGAGCAGCCGGGCGACTGTGGACTTGCCGGAGCCGGACTCGCCGACCAGTGCCGTGACCCTGCCCCGTCGCAGAGTGAAGGAGACGTCGTCCACCGCGTGGACGGCTGCCTTGGTGCCGGAGAAAAGGTCACGCATTCGCCTGCGGACGGGGAAATGCTTGGTCAGGCCGACAGCCTCCAGCACCACCTCGCCGACCGGCGCCGCCGTGCTTTCGCTCAACGTCATGCCGATGTTCCTGTCTTGGGGTGTCGTCACGGGGTGGCGCTCCCCGGGTTGCCCGCGCGGGCAACCCG